>CAYNDU010000608.1:0-3545 GCA_964395615.1 uncultured Pirellulaceae bacterium
AGATCGCGCTGAATAATACGTCCACCCAAAACGAGCCCGTTCCTGCACCCCGGGCGTCCCTGGGTGCGGGGCGCCACGTCAATCGGTGCTGCTCGTGCGCGCGAGCCGCCTGCAGGCATGGGGCGTCTCGTGAATCTGCGTCTCAATTGGATTCATGATCGACGACCACGGCGAACAGCCACTCGAGCGCCTCGCGTAAAGCAACCCTCGCTCCCGTGGTCCGCCAATCTGCTTCACCCGCCTTGCGCAGATCGACGACTTGTCGGATGGAAAACTCGGTTCGACGCCAACTCGACGTATACTGGGCCGCCCTCGCCCAATCCGCCGCGGCCGCTCGATATTTCTCGATACCTTCAAGTACCTCGGCCCGCGACCAGAGTGCATTTCTGAGGTAGCGCTGGGCAACAGCGTTCCGCGAATCGCGCCCCAAAGCCCCTTCGAGCAAATCGATCGCCTTGCGCAAGTCGTCGAGGATCTCCTCCTCGGACAGTCCCTCGCAAAGGACCTTCCGATTGACGTAGCTACCTGCCAGGTGAATCGCATTCCAGATCTCCTCGGGATGCTCACGCATCAACCGTGTACGAATCGCGACGGACTCGTCATAGGCGGACTGGGCCGCATCCGAATCACCGGCCGCCGCCTGGCTGATCGTCAGGCAGTTGTAGGACTTTGCCAGGTCGCTCCAGAACCGCGTCGACTGCGGGTTGCCTTGCACCAGTTCCTTGCCAATTGCCAGCGCCCGTTCATAAGCGCGGATCGCCTGCTGGTGACGCTCCAGGTCTTCCTCCAGATTACCCAAATTGATAAAGACGCCGGCCAGATCAAAGGCATAATCCGTGATGGTCGGATTGTCGTCCGCCAGTTTCTTGAGCAATTGCCGAGCCTCTTCGAATGCCTCGCGAGCCTCGTCGACGCCACCAATTTCCCCTTGCAAGGCCCCGATGTTGTGGTAACTCATCGCCAATCCGTACCGGTATTCATCGATCGTGGGATGCGTCTGCACGAGCTGTTCACAGATGGAACGGCGCTCCTGGAACCCTTCGAGCGCGTCCGACATGGCGTTTGTTTGCCAGGAGACAGACCCGATCGTGTTGTAAATGTTGGCCAGCTTGTTGAGCCGGTCGGGGTCATGGGGAGACCGTGCGACGAGATCGATCATAATATCACGTGCCCGATGAAAATTGGAAAGCGCCTCGTCCAGTTGGCCGGCATCGATCATCGAGATTCCGACATTGTGGGCGCTCGTGGCCAGAGCGGCCGCAAACTGGTCATCGTTCGGGTGGTCGCGAGTCAGTTGTTCGCGAATCGCAAGCGCTTTTCGGCGATACGACAGGCCAAGCACCGGATCACCGTGGCCCGCATACACCAATGCACACCCGTCGTAGGCGATCGCCAGATCCGCCGCGTACGGTGCCTGGTTTTCATGCCGCTCAACGAGTCGCTCAAAAAGTGGAATGCACCGTTCGAACGACTCGATGGCAGGCCCAGGTGTTCCGACCGCCGCGTAGAGCGGAGCCACGTTGCATTGAGATCTCGCCCAACCCCATTGCGATTCCTCATCGTCGGGAAACTCGTCCATTAGGGCGCCATAGGTCTCAATCGCCCTTTGGTAGGCCGCAATCGCTTGCGGTTTTGAGCCGCTCGTGTCACTGATCTTCCCAATTCGATAGAAAGCCGCGGCCAGCCGCTGCCGCCCGGCCAGATCCTGGTCGCTCGCATGCTCGTCGGTGAACCGCTGGTAGTGGTCGAGTCCTTCGGCCAACAACTCGATTAAGAGAGGCTTGAAGCGCGGATCCTGCAGCAGTTGGGCGTTGCTGGCCGTGTCGACCCACCTCTGAATCGTCTGCTCTGTTTCGTCGAGCGAGTCGACCAGACGACCGCGCATGGCCTTCTCCTCTCGCAAGGAGGCTCGCGCCCGCGTCGTTTCAATGTCGGCGCGGCGTTTCTCCTTGCGGTAGAATCGAGCGTTGGTACCGGCAGCAATAGCGTAATAGATCGAAACGGTTGTTCCGACCAGGAGTGCTGCTACAAACGCCGCCGAAAGCGCGGCAACGGCAGGCCGCCTTCGGCACCATCGCGTGAGTTGAGCCAGGTGGCTGAGCGGTCGCGCGGCGATCGGGCGATGGTCCAGGTAACGCCTCAACTCGTCGACCAAATCCCCCGCTCGGGCGTATCGCCGACCAGGGTCTTTCTCCAGGCACTTCAAACAGATCGTCTCGAGGTCCCGATCGACGACCGGGTTCAATTGCCTCGGGCTGACCGGGTCGCATTCCACGACCTGTTTGAGCGTCTTTAGGATGCCCGCCGCGTGAAATGGAGGCCGACCCGTCACCGAGCAGTAGAGAATGGCACCCAGTGAGTAGACGTCGGACTGAGGCAGTATGTCGGCCAATCGCCCTTCGGCTTGTTCCGGCGGCATGAATCCTGGCGTCCCCAGCACCTGGCCGGTAACGGTGAGCGTCGAATCAACGGTCAACTGCTTGGCCAAACCGAAATCCGTGACCTTCGGAACAACCGACGGGCCACTCGATGACCCACCGATCGACTCGTCCTCCGGGCATTTGGAAAGCTGTTCGTGTCCACTGGCAGAACCCGTCGGACCGTGTGCCAAAAGCACGTTGGCCGGCTTCAAATCACGGTGAATCACTCCCTGATCATGGGCGTATTCGGTCGCCTCGGCAACCTGAAGTAACAGTCGCGCCGCCTCCTGAGGCGGCAGCGGCCCGGCGTGCAATCGTTGCTCTAAACTCTCGCCGTCCACAAAGGCCATCGAAAAGAAATGACGCAGCCCAATCTGGCCCACTTCGTACACAGGAACAATATTCGGATGATCGAGTGAGGCGGCCAGTTCGGCCTCTTTCTGGAAGCGACGCACCTCCTGATCGTCGGCCAGTTGGCCCGACTTGATCATCTTCAGCGCTACGATTCGATTCAGCGAAATCTGCCTCGCTCGGTACGTAATCCCCATCCCGCCCCGAGCAATTTCATGCAGCACTTCATAGTCGCCGAATATTGTCGGCAACGAACCCAAATCCGACTCAACAGGCGGCACCTCGACTGGTCGAATCGGATCAACATAGGTGATCTCCGACATTTCGGAGGCCAGTGAGAGTTCGTTGGATTCCCGGACGGTCGATTGACGCGCGTCCTCGTCCGGTGCCCGCGACTCTTTGCCTTGGTCCTCGACATCACGGGATTCCCCATGCTTGTCCGGTCGTCCCACGTTCCCATCATCCGTCATGTGTCGGTCCTCCCGCTCATGCAATCCCGTCACTGATTGTACCAGGAAGAGGGCGCGATTCGTGTGAAGACCTTACCCACAAAATGATGTCGCCAGGCAGATCCCCACCCGTCTCCATCTTCCGCCGCCTCGATATTCTTCCTCACGCCACTTACGGTCATCGTGCGAACAGGCCACGTAATGTTGAGGGGCAATAACGAGAAGGCCGCAAACGACGTCGGGCGCCTCCATCGCGTCCGGCGCGGGTGGAGGAACGGACTTTTTTTGGGTGGACGTATTCAGCGCGATCTTGACGTTCGGGCGA
>CAYNDU010000609.1:0-3544 GCA_964395615.1 uncultured Pirellulaceae bacterium
GCAAGCTGCCCGTGGCAACGAAGCGGGTACACGCGTCCCCGTACCTACGGGCAGCCTTGCCCGTAGGAGACGGGTTGTCCCTGCCCCTGCTCGAACGATTCGGATGGCAAGCGGATTTACAGCGCCTACCACGGGCAAGCTGCCCGTGGCAACGAAGCGGGTACACGCGTCCTCGTACCTACGGGCAGCCTTGCCCGTAGGAGACGGATTGTCCCTGCCCTGCTGGAACGATTCGGATGGCAAGCGGATTCGCAGCGTCTACCACGGGCAAGCTGCCCGTGGCAACGTTACGGCGCATCGGCAAAACAGGTCACGGTTCCGGACCGGTCGGCGACGTAGAACCGGTTGCCTGCGGCAGCCAGGCCATGGAAGACCGGGGGAGACGCCAGATTGCGTTCAAAGATCTTTGCACCGTTCGATGCGTCGATCGAGTATAGTACGCCCCCTTTTCGGCCTTCGAAGGCGCCGAGCGGGTCGTCGCGATCAATGACATCGGGCGGTCCCGCAACCAGGAGACGATTCGAGGCGACGGCCATCGCTTGGATCCGCACGGGAACTCGCATTTTCCACGGTGTCTTGGCCGACTTTTTCAGCGGTTGAGACATCAACAGGTAACCTTGCCGTCCGGGCGTAAAATAGACGGTCGGGTCCAGGCCGCGCAGCGAGTCGAACATGCGGACGACGAACGCCGAGTCGTCCGATTCGACGGCCAACCGGCCGTACGAGGCGGTTCGGTTCCCGACACTCCAGGGCACGCGTTTGAAGAAGCTCTCTTCCAGGAATCCGGCGGGAACCTGGAACATCGGTTTGCCCGGAGCAGGCTTCAGGCCGTCGTCAAACGCCTGACCCCGCATATAGACTCGCGATCCGTCACCGACCAGGACATCAGGCAACCAGCCCATCGGCAGTCTGAAATTCTCTTCGACATTTTCTACCGTATAGTGTGGCCCGCTTAACACGTGCTGGTGTTTCACTTTCCCGGTCACCGCATCCAGGGCGAACAGGAACAAACCGCCATCGAGGTGTGAGCTTCGGCCGGCCGCAAAGTAGACCAGACCATTCTGAACCAGGACGCTCGCGTGCACGGGCCACGCCGACTCGAATTGACCGTGCGAGCCGATCCATCGCACTTGGGGCGCCGCGAAGAACCGCCAGGCCAGTTCGCCGTCGTCGGCATTCAGACAGTAGACCGAGCCGTCGGCCGACCCGAACAGGACGGATCCCTGATACCAGGTGGGAGGAGAATCGACTCGAGCGTCGGCGGTATACTCCCATTGAACCCGGCCCGAATTCACGTTGATGCAAACGACTCGATGCCCATCGATGTCCGCCACAAAGAGCTTGCCCTCTGCCGCCGTCGGTGCTGAGATCCGGTTTCCCACCGTGCATGTCCAACGGACTTTCGGATGATCGGGCACGCGAGCCAAAGTGGCGCCGCTTCGCAACGCGTCATGTCGAAACGTGGGCCATTGGTCGGAAAGATCCGATTCCGACGGCTGGGAATGCGTCAACGGCACGTGTCCAAACGCGGGGCCCTGCTCAAGACGCTGAATGATCTTCGTGGAGCGATTCTCGTTCGACAACGTCGACGCCAGAGCGTTCATGCCCGATAGCTTTTCCTCGATATAGCAGGCGCACGGGTGCGGTGGCAGATACTGGAGCCCATTGGCCGGCAGCATGCCGACATGACACGTGGATCGACACCAATTGTCCACCGTGTGGTGCCCGCCTTCCAGGTCAATGAACTCCGTCCCTCGACGACTGGCCAGAATGAACCGATCGGTCGCTTTATTTCGATAGCAGCGATGGTGGTGATTCGCTCGAAAGATCGTCCCAAGCGATACCTCTTTGACGAGCGCCCCGGTCTTGAGATTGTAGCCGTTGGCCGATCGGGGCCAGACCGATCGTTGCCGTTTCCCGCCACCGGACTCCAAGATCGCCTGATCCAATTCGGCGCTCCAGGTCCAGACCAGATTGTCGACCACAAAGACATCCTTCCACTCGTACCACAGGTGTCCGATATATTTCTTGGGTTGCGACCAGAGCGATTTTCCGGATCGGGCGTCGAACGCGGCCAGCACGCCGGGGCTGGCATGCAACACGACTCCGTCGCGCACGATCATTGTGCCGTTCCACAAGTGCTCGCCGGCGCGAATGCCGCCGGCCGAGCGGTCCGACTCGGCCGACGGGAAATCCGTCGTCCAGAGCTGTTTGCCGGTTTGGAAGTCAAGTGCCACGATCTGCGTATCGTCGATCAGGGCGATCGTGCTGCCGTCGGTGGCGAGGTTCAGCGCCGGGTCGAGTTCCGGCCGGCGAGTGCCACCGCCTTGGCCGGAGAATTTGACGTAGTCGGTCACGCTGCCGCGGTAGGGGTTGGAGCTGGTCCAAATCACCTCACCCGTCGTCGCGTGGATCGCCATTACGCGGACTTCATCGCCTCGATGCACCGAGACGATCAGCGTATCGCCGACCAGGAGCAGTTCCCCCGCGCCGGCCGTCGATTCAAACGTCGCCAGTATTTCACCCGTGTTCGCGTCGATCCGCGACACGGGCGCTCGGTAGCCGAGCGTGACGAAGACGGTTTCTCCGTCCGCGACGAGCCGCTTACGGATATTGAAAGGGAAATCGCCGGGTCGGTGGGAGAACCAGGTCGTCTTCCACTCTCGCCAGCCCCAACGCCGGATCGGCACCTGCCAGAGTATCTTCCCGTTGAATGCGTCACGAGCTTCCAGCATCCACTTGTCGGGCAGCGGGAACGGACCTGCAACGCTGATCGGTGCACGATCGATGATATAAAACAACCGTCCTCGGTCGGTCACCATCGTGCTGATACTCGAATCCGTCTCATGCGAACGCAGCCAGTTGGGGCCGCCGGTCCATTGATAGTGACGCGGTGGGCCGACAAGCTGATCGTGGGCGACGGGGTTTCCATCGGCGCCATGCAAGTAATGGGTCCAGTTGTCCATGGCTTTCGGCCAGAGCCTGGTCACTTGTATCCAACGTTGGCCGCGCGTCGAATATGGTTGCACCGAGGCTCCCAGCCTCACAAAGGCATCGCCCAAGTCCTTCAACGAGGGGGGACCGGCGGCCGCATCGGTAATTCCAGATGTCGGCGTGGTTGGGGGAGGCGTATCGCCGGCACCGATGAACAACGTACCGAGCGGTGCCACACTGCGCAGCAGTTCTTGTGGAGTCAGCTTACCGAGCGACGGTTGCATCGCGTTCGGGATCACCAGCAGATTGATCAGGTTGTCCGTATAGGGCAGTTGGTCGGCGGGCCGAACCACGGCAGAAACCGCATCGAGGATTCCCGCCCGTTTCAATGCCGTTTGCGCACGTTGACACTGCTGCCGGTCATCGCATAGCAATTGCACGGTAAACTCACCTTGCTCGGCTACCGCAATGGCTGCCGCTGCGTCACCACCGACAATCGCGCAGAATCCGCCTCCCCGTCCAGAGGCCGACACCATGTCGGCAGCCGCCTCCGGCCAGTCATCAGTTGCGGGCCGCCGGCGACGCGACGGCAGTGCGCTGCTCAGGGAGC
>CAYNDU010000610.1:0-3521 GCA_964395615.1 uncultured Pirellulaceae bacterium
CAAGATCGCGCTGAATAATACGTCCACCCAAAACGAGCCCGTTCCTGCACCCAGCTGCCCGGGGCACGCGCGACCAAGAGACCGGCCAGCCATCAATCGTAGATGCTCCTCATCTGCCAGGCATCGAGCGACTTGAGTTGGGCATCCCCGCCTTGAGCGCGGAGTGAAACGCCCACACTGTCCTCGCGATCAGGATAGACCCGTAGAGCGACGCACTGTTTGCCGTTCACGAACACCTCGACGACACTTCGGTCGATGAAGACTCGGAGCCGAAAGGGCTCCTTTCGGCCGAGTGCCACCTGGGCGGTCTCGGGCGGACGCGATCGAACATCAGCTGCCGTGGACGATCGCGAATTGTCGATCGATATCACGCTCGGTAACGGGCCCTTTCGCGACCGATCGCGGTAACCGCGCTCGGGAAGAAGCGTGATGCGTGTGGTTTCTTCGCCGTGTGGTGAGCGAAGAACATTGAGTTCGATCATCGGCGCGCCGCGAGGGTCGATTTCCGCCAACAGCTCCATGGTATTTCCCGCAATCGAGTCCAAGATAAGGTCCTCGTTGGCCGGAAGAATGCGGGGACCGACATGCCGGTGCTCGCCCCGGAGCGATTCAATGTCGCCCGCCGGTTCCATGAGAAGACCGTGCTGATCGTCGAGCGTCAAATGTCGCGGGAGAGTCATGATCTGGTTCCAGCCTCGGGTCGGCTTTGCCGGGTTCATGTTGAAGATCGCGATCACTCCTCCCTTGCCGTCGGGGCAGGCGGACGGCGCGTGAACTCCACCCGGCGCATGAGGTCCGAAATTGAAGTCACCGCCACCGGTCACTACGAACTTGTCGCGGTCCGTATCATAATCACCGAGCAGGTATTTTCCGCCACTCATATGACTGAAATGCAGCAAAATATGTTGGTCACCGATCGGCCAGAAATACGGGCAGGCACCGTCGTCGCCAATCAAGGTGTACCGGTCGTTTTCGAGAAACGGGTGGACGTATTCCCATTTGGCCAGATCCTTCGACCGATGAAGGAACTCGGCGCGAACCGGTTTCCCGCCCGGTCCGTCGCCCGTTGTTCCGGCCGTCAACGCGTAATAGACCCCGTCCTTCTTCCAGATACAGGGGTCGAAGATATTGTAGGGCAACCTGGGATCGCCAGGTTTGGGAAGCGGGATCACTGCCTGGCCCGTGACCTTTTCCCAGTTCAACAGCAGCGGGTCATGTGAAACCGCAACCATCGTTCCCTGGGCGATTCCGTGGTAGATCGCAATCACTCGATCCTCTTCCACCATCGCGGAACCGGAGAAGCACTTGTCTTCCGGGTTTGGGTAAATGGCTGGTGGCAGATCGCGCCAGTGAATCAAGTCGTTGCTGACCGCGTGTCCCCAGTGTTGACGAGGGTCTTCCGGTGGGTACGCTTGATAAAACATGTGCCAGCGGCCTTGCCAATAGCAAAGTCCGTTCGGGTCGTTCAGACGCCCTTCGGGATTGACATAGTGGTAGACCGGTCGATGCCGATCGCCGGCCATCGCCCGACGCGAAGCTTGCATCCGTCGCAGTAACGGGTTGTCCTTCAGCTGGCTCTCTTGTTCGTCAAGTGTTGTGCCAAATGTGTAGAATGGCACCTTGGACGTGAAATCACGCGTCTTTGACTGAGCCATGGCTGACGAACCGGGGCCAATGGATAAAGCAGCCAGTAACAGTAACAAAATCCTGTGCTGCCGAGATGTTATGGGTGTGCTCATGTTCGTGCTCTCCGAATTCGAAAGAAGCCCGCGGGAACGGATGCCGTGGTGAAGTGTGTTGTTAACAACATCAGTTGCCCTGGGGGATCAGACCGCGGTTTGTCACCAGGGTGAGCCCAAGCCCGTTCTTGCCAATGTCATCAAAATGAAAAGAGCGAACCCGGACATCGCTTGTCGCGGTCGTGAGTCGTTCATGCCACTCCTCGATAAGAGCCAAGGTCCCGTGCAACTACTTGCAACGCAGCACATGCGTATCGGTGCGAAGAATAAAACCGTTTCCGACCGCAGCTGGAGTTGCCATCAGATGGCCCTCGATCGTGCTCTGCGCCAGCCGAGTGAACTCGGTCCCCGGCTTCAACACGCTGATCGTTCCCGTTTCGCTGAAGAAGTAGATCTTCTTGTCGGCATAAATGGGCGATGCCGAATAATCGCCACCTAGTCGCTCACGCCATATCGTCTCGCCGCTCGTCGCCGCCAGACAGGACGCGATGCCGTTGTCGGAAACTACGTAGATCTTATCACCAACCAGAATCGGCGACGAACGTTTCGGAATCTGCCGAGTCTCCTTCCATGCGACATGGGTGTCGGTAACGTCTCCTTGCCCGTCAACTCGGATCGCCCACAATTCGGCCCGCGAGAATCCCGTGCAGATGTAAACGATGCCCGCGCGATAAATGGGACGAGGTACGTTGGAATAGCCCGAGCCGTAACTGACTCGCCAGATTTCCTTCCCGGTCGAAGGATCGTAGGCAACTACCCACTGGGCACCTGGAATAATCAATTGTCGGCGGCCCGAGTGCGAGATCAGGAAAGGCGTGCAAAAGGCCTTGCGGAGTTGAGGCGATGATGCTTCGATGGGCGGCCTTGACGTGCGCCAGACCGTCTCACCAGTGAGCTTATCCAACGCAGTCACGAATTGCTGATATCCTCCGTCTCGCACCAGGATCAGCATGTTGTCGCAAATGAACGGCGAACTGCCCGGCCCGACAAAATGTTCGATTTCAAGCCGCCGAGTCCATAATTCGCCGCCCGACTTCGTGTCAAGACAAGCGGTGCCATACGCGCCAAAATCACAGTAGAGCCGATCACCGTCGATGACAGGTGTTGGCGATGCATACGAATTAAAATTCTGAATCGGCTTGGGCGCATCGAGATGAATGAGCGTCGTGTCGTAATTCAAATGTCCCGTTTCTCGATCAAGACATACAACATGCAAGTCAACGGAGTCGGCCACCTGCAACGATCGTCCCTGTGGAATGTCCGCCAGACGGGCCTTCGCTTCCTGCGGTGGGGGCTCCGCGACGACAGCGCTGGTTACCCAGACGCGATCTCCCCGAACAACCGGCGATGAATATCCCGTGCCCGGAATGTGGGTCTTCCAAACGACGGAGTCCGGTCGATCGAATTCGACGGGCAACCCCATTGCCTCACTGTGCCCGTCGCCCGTTGGACCTCGAAACTGCGGCCAGTCGTCCGCATGACTGAGGCTACCTGTTACAAATAACGCCGCCAACGCCAGGCCGTCTACCAAATGTCTCATCGCTCTTCTCGCCGTCCTCTGAATCGCCATTCCGTACACGTGTGAACCTAGCAAATCCGCAGCAGATTCGCCATATCCTGACCGCAAGACGTGCCTCCTTGCCACGGCTCGGATTTACACGGATTCCTGTCTGAAGGCCCGAACGAATCCGCACGGCACCCCCTCCCGGGTGCAGGAACGGGCTCGCGTAGCGGTCGGGCTGAGCAAGGTGTTCACTGGAGATTTCAACAGTCGGTGGTAGG
>CAYNDU010000611.1:0-3497 GCA_964395615.1 uncultured Pirellulaceae bacterium
TCGGCGCGGCAGCCGGGAATCAGGTCGATGCGGGTGGTTCTGATCGAGGGCCGTCCGATTCCGAAACAACGTTCGAATCGGACGCCGGTTTGGCGGATTCGAGTTGACGGACGGCTGCGATCAAATGCTCGTCCTGTCGTGCAAAGACGGTGCGCAGGTCAAGGAGCAAGGCATCGTTCTTAACACGTCCGCAAACGGATGGCTGGCCCGATCGCAGGCGACTCGCCAGGTCATCCACGCTCCCACGGCTCGGTTTGAGGCTAACGCAACAGGTGTCGATCTGTTGATTGGGAACGGATCCGCCCCCGAGAAACGTCGAATCGGGAACGACGTCCGCCGAGTCGATCGCAGGTTCGGCCGCGAGTTGCGGTGCCAGCCGCTCGGCCCTCTGCCGCAGGTTTTCCAGTGGGGTACTCAGCAGCATCAGCAACGGGATGGACTGTTCCACCGTCTCAGGGTCCTGGTAAAGCCGCAGAGTCGCGGCTAGCGCCGCAAGCGTCATTTTATCGACGCGCAGTGCGCGGGCCAGCGCGTGACCGCGTATTTTCTCGACCAGTGCCCGGCGCCCCAGTATGATTCCCGACTGTGGTCCGCCGAGCAGTTTATCGCCGCTGAACAGCACGAGGTCGGCCCCGGCGCGCAGGCTCGCCTTCGGTTGGGGTTCGCCCGTGATGCCATACCGCTCAAAGTCCCAGAGAGCGCCGGATCCGATATCGTCGATCACCGGAATATCATGCCGTCGTCCCAATTCCACGAGATCGGCCAACGGCGTCGACTCGGCGAATCCCTGCACCACGTAATTGCTGGTATGAACGTGGAGCAAGGCAGCCGTTCCTTCGCCGATGGCCGACGCGTAATCGGCTTGCCGCGTCTTGTTGGTCGTGCCCACTTCGCGCAATCGAGCACCGCTGGCTTGCATCACGTCGGGAAGTCGGTAGCTTCCGCCGATTTCGATTAACTCGCCTCGTGAAACAATCACTTCCCGATCGGCCGCCAGGGCGGCAAGCGAGATCAAGGTGGCTCCGGCATTGTTGTTCACGACCATGGCCGCCTCGGCCCCGGTTAGCTGCTGCAACAGTCGATCGACAGCCACCCGTCTCTGTGATCGCTCGCCCGTGGCCAGATCCAACTCGACGCTCGCGTAGTCCCGACCCATCTCGGCGATCGCTGCAACCGCAGCTTCCGGCAACGGTGCTCGTCCCAGGCCCGTATGGAGCAGGATTCCCGTAGCATTGATTACCGGACGGAGCTGCGGTTGCTCACTACGAAGAATCCAACTGGCGATACGCTCGGCCAATTCACCGGCTGGCGGCAGGTGCATATCGGCCGCCGTTGCTTGGACTTCCTGCCGCATATTGTCGAGAAAATCCCGGACACCCGATACGACCACGTTGTGGTGAAATCGGGCCACCAATTGCTGTAACGGCGGACTGTCGAGCAATTCGTTGACCGACGGGATATGTCGAAACAGGTTGGCCATGATATCGAGCTCCGGTTAGGACCGTGGGGCAGGTGTCTAGTCGTTCGGAGGTGCGCCGGCACGATGCCCCAGGAGACGCACATTTCCTTCGCGACGTGTGTAGCCGATCGAGTCAAGATACTCGCAGTAAGGCACAGCGTATTTTCGAGTGGTTTGCAGGATTTCGCGGATCTGGCTGAGCGTCAGACCGGGCGAGTCGGCCAGGTGAGTTGTCAACTCCTCCCGCAATGCATGGTCGACATCCGAATGGACGAAGAAGTCCGACCCGATCTCGACCAGATCTCCGTTGGCCGCGGCCAATGCAACGAGTTCGGGGACAGCTGCCGGGATTCGGTCGACCTTCGCTTGCAGTTGAGCAATCGTGGGCGATTCGATTCCCGCTTCGCGGACAAGATCCACGATTTGTTCGAGCACCAGCCGCTCGTTCCGAGAAAGCTTCGGGCCACGACCCTCAAGGCACAACCCTCGGCTCGTCTCGCGCAGGCGGCTCGCCTCGCGCAATCGACCGAGGACCGCCTTGAAGACGGGTGGCTCGAGGTATGAGAAACCGGGCTGCAACGCTCGCCGATCGATGGCCGTTTGTAGCGGAAAACGCTCGTGGAGTGAATCCAGCGCTTTTTCCACTCGATCACATAACTGGTTCAAAACGTCACGGTGGACGCTGAGCGTGCGCGTTGGCGACAGCACGATTTCCTGTAAAAGGCCCTCGTCGCGGAGTGCCTGGCATACGGGCTCGGTCGGGTAGACTCCCGCCGTGCGGGTCAGATCGTCGGCCTTCCACCCTCGCATTCCGGCAAAGAAGAGTGCGGCCGCCGACCGCACGATTGGATCTGCGTCGCTAAGTGTACGGAGGGCAGCCAGCGCGGCGCCGTCGCGTCGCTTGATGCGCTCAGCGTTCGGGTCCAGGACATGCCCACCCCCGATGGTTCGAACGGGTGACTCGCTGCGCACGACAAACGGCTGCCGCCACGTGGCCACTACCGGGTCGCTGAGTAACAGCTGAGCGTACGTGGTCTGGCCGGCCGAACACTGATCGGCGTCCAACAGAATCAGTCGACCCATTACCTCGGCCGTGCCGACGTGCACTCGGACGCGGAGGCGGTTCTTGAGAGGGCGAACCAGTTGGTCGACCGCTCGGATTTGCACTGACAAGCACCGGCTGGGGAGAAGATGGCCGCGACTGGCCAACTCGTGTCCCCGTTCGATCTGACCATGGTGTACCCCGGCCAGGTTAATTGCCGCCCGCTGGCCCCGTACCGCACGGTCCGCTGAACGGTCGTGGTTCTGGACGCCCCTGACTCGGACCTCCAAACGTCCGGGTTCAATGACTAACTCGTCACCGGGTGATACCTCACCGCTACTGATGCTACCAGTGACGACCGTTCCGTGGCCGGCGATGGTGAACGTGCGGTCAATCGCCATGCGGAACGGGACCATCGCGTCCGGCTGCACGTGAGCTGCTGCGACGGCCGCCGCGGCCCCTAACTCCTCGCGCAGCCGTTCCACTCCCTCACCGGTCGCGACACTGGTCCGTACCATGGCCGAGCTCTCGAGAAACGTGCCCGTGACCAGCTCGCGAATCTCCTCCTCAACCAGCTCTAACCACTCCGGCTCGGCCAGGTCACATTTGGTCACGGCGATCAGACCGGCCTTCAGGTCAAGCAACCGCAGAATGTCCAGGTGCTCACGCGTCTGAGGCTTGATCGAGTCGTCCGCGGCAACGACCAACAACGCCACGTCCGTTCCCGTCGCTCCGGCCAGCATGTTGCGGACGAATTTTTCGTGGCCCGGTACGTCGACGATTCCTAACCGGTAGTCGCCAACGTCTAGCTCGGCGAACCCCAGGTCGATGGTGATGCCGCGCTTCTTCTCCTCGGGCAGCCGGTCCGTGTCCACGCCGGTCAACGCGCCGATGAGCGACGTCTTGCCGTGATCAATGTGTCCGGCCGTTCCCAAGATCAGGTCGATGGTCATAGCCGGTCATTGTACCGGCCGGCACGCGACCTGCGAATCCGTC
>CAYNDU010000612.1:0-3487 GCA_964395615.1 uncultured Pirellulaceae bacterium
TGGAAATGAGGTGCTCCGTAAGGAGTTGCGGGTTCGAGCCCCGTGCCCTCCGCTTGCAGGTTAGCCGGCGTGGAAGCGCCTTGCGACCGGCTTAACCTCTCCGGTTCCATTCATATGGCCGGTTTGGCCGCGTAGCGACCGTACATTCGGTAGGCGTCGAACAGGGCCAGGATGTTTTCGGTCGGTGTATCGGCCTGGATATTGTGCGCCGTGCAGAAAATGAAACCGCCCTGGGGTCCGAGCGTGTCGAAGCGTTCTTGCACCTCCGCACGCACATCGTCGGGTGTCCCAAACGGGAGCGTTTGCTGGATGGAAATCGATCCGTGAAAGCAAATCCGGTCGCCGAACAGGCGTTTTAGCTCACCGCGGTCCATGTCGCGCACTCCAGGCTGGACCGGATTCAAGATGTCCAAGCCGCACTCGATCAGGTCACCGATAATCGGTTTGATCGAACCGCACGAATGATGGGCCACTTTGCAACCGTATTGGTGTCCGAGATCGACAAATGCCTTGAAACCCGGACGGAGGAAGCGTCGCCACATGTCGGGCGAGACGAATAGACCCAATTGCGTGCCGAAGTCGTCACCCGTCATGAATATGTCGATGCCACCGCCGGCTGCCTCGAAGGTGCGCCGTGCATATTCCATATAGAAACCGGCCACGCGCTGAAAAATGTACTCGACAATCTCTGGTGCCAGGGCAAAATCAAGCAGGATCTGGTCGATGCCTCGCAGGTACATGGCAGGCTTGAGCTGTGCACACCGGTTCATTCGGTCGCCCATGAAGACGACCACTTTTCCTGTCTGCCTGGCGGTGGCGACTTGCTGAGCAATTCCGTCGTAGTCGAACCAATCAGGGCTGGGCCAGTTCGGATAGTCGCGGATTTCTTCGAGTGAGGCGGCTTGCTTGAGAGGAAAGTCGATCACCTCGCGATAGACACTCGTATGTTGGCCCGACCCGGTCTCAATGCGAACGCGGGGTACGCCCCAGTGGTCGTCCACGCTTCCATAGAAGCACTCCCAGAATGGCAGCACAACCGAATACTTCAAACGTCAGCTCGTAACCTCGTGCGTCGATCATCTCGCCGGCGGCCCATCCTGCCAGGCTGGCGCCGATATATCCCATCCCGTCGATAAACCCGGCGGCGCCGGCGGCACCGGACTTCTTGCCAAAATCCTGTGCCGCGTGACCGACCATCAAAATGTGAGGACCGTAAGTGCAGAAACCGATCACGGCGCCCGGTGGTCCGGCTTGCTACCGTATCGGTGCGCGTGAACGCTGCGGCGTGATCGCCCACCACGTTGAGATCGACCAGTTGCAGTACGTCAACGTGCATGGCGGGCTCCGTCTCCTATCCCCGTAACTGGTTGTTTTACGCGTCTTTCCCGCTCTCGCTCCATGTGAGACAATGTTTGGACGAATTTTGTGTATCGCCGGTGAATCGGGGAGATCCTAATGAAGTGGTTGCGCTTGTGGGCTTCTGCCGTTGGACTCGGCACGGTCTGTTTGGCACTCAACGTACTGACGGCCACGGCTCGTGGACAGGAGATGGCGGATCGTCCGAACATCTTGTGGATAACCTGCGAGGATATTAGTCCGTACTTGGGCTGCTATGGATTCAAACAGGCCCAGACGCCAAACCTCGATCGGTTGGCCGGCGAGGGGATCCGTTACACGCACGCCTACGCCAACGCCCCCGTCTGTGCCGTGGCCCGATCGACCCTTTTGACCGGCCTGTATGCTTCGACGATCGGTACCCACCAGATGCGATCGGACGTACTCTTGCCGGAGTCGGTTCCCGTCTATCCCAAGCTGCTTCGTAAAGCCGGCTACTATTGCACGAACAACAGCAAGAAAGATTACAACTCGAACTACAACCGCGACAAGAATCTGTGGGATGAATCGAGCGGAAAGGCGCATTGGCGCAATCGCCGGCCAGGTCAGCCGTTCTTTGCAGTCTTCAACACGACGGTCACACATGAGAGCCAACTTCAGAAGCAGAGAATCGCCAGATATGTCAAGAACAAACAGATTCCCGAGCGGCCTCGCATTGCGCCCGAGGAAATCGTGCTCCCCGCGTACCACCCCGACCTGCCGGAAATACGTCGGGACTGGGCCCGTCTGCACGATCTGATCACGCTGATGGACCGCATCGTCGGTCAACGGCTGGACGAACTGCACGAGGACGGTCTGGACGACGACACGATCGTTTTCTTCTACTCCGATCATGGTGGGATGTTGTCGCGGGCCAAACGTTTTATCTACAACGTCGGCACTCAAGTGCCGCTCATCGTCCGGGTCCCCAAGAAGTGGCAGCACCTGGCGCCGGCCGAAGCGGGCAGTTCGTCGGATCGGCTGGTCAGCTTTATCGACTTGCCGAAGACGGTTCTTTCCCTGGCGCGCGTGCCCATTCCAAGCGTGATGCAGGGAAGGATCTTCCTTGGGCCCTCGATTGAAACGGCCCCGGACACCGTGCATTTCTATCGTGACCGAATGGCCGATCGATACGACTTCAGCCGCGCTGTAACGGACGGGCGCTATTACTATATAAGGAACTTCATGCCACACCGACCGCGTGGTCGCGACAGCCGGTATGGCTACCAGGTGCAAGCCAATTGGGGCGCCTGGGAAGCTCATTTCGAAGCCGGACGCTGTAACGCCGTTCAGTCACAGTTCTATCAGCCGAAACCTGTGGAACAGCTGTTTGATACAGAGGCCGATCCGTGGCACGTCCACAATCTGGCCAACGACCCCCAGTATCGATCGAAGAAGGCAGAGCTGGTGGACAATCTACGCCGGTGGATGATCGAAACTCGAGACCTCGGCCTGCTCCCTGAACCACTGGTCGCTGATCTCGTGGGGCCCGAAAGGCAATTTCAAACGCCGTACGAGTACGGGGTCAGTAAGCAGTACGATGTGTCCCGTCTCCTGCAGGTTGCCTGGGATGCGAGCCTCGGCGATCCGGATCGACTGCCCGATTACGTCGCAATGCTTGACGACACGAACCCCGCCGTCCGTTTCTGGGGCGCTTACGCCCTGTTCCTCGTCCGGAATCGAGAGGACTCGACGCGGCGATCACTGCGGCAAGTGGTTCAAGAGGACCCCCTGGCCGCCAACCGGCTGATGGCCGCCCAGGCGCTCGGGCTTTGCGGTGAACCGGATGCCGCGTTTCAAGCCATCATGAAGGAGATTCGGAAGACTCAACGGGGATACGTGTTGTTACAGGCAATCAACGCGATTCAATACAGCCACGTGGACGACCGCCTGACCCTGGACGATTGGAAAATGATCGGCAAGATTCGGCCGGCCACCAATGCGGTCGGTGACCAATCAGGATTCGGTTACGCCCGACGCATGGTCCAGGATGCCACCAAGATCTGGCCTCGCCGACAAGTCGTCGACTGACGAGCGTCGTGCGACGGTCGCGGCGACGGAGGTAAAGGGGGCAGGAGTCAATTGTGCGAAGCACCCTACGGGCCGTTCCGGC
>CAYNDU010000613.1:0-3425 GCA_964395615.1 uncultured Pirellulaceae bacterium
CGCACCAACAGACGGACCGACACATGGCAAAACGACCACACTCGTACGACGTTGACACCGTTCGCCAGGCAGCATCAACCCGGTGGGCGGAAATCCTGAGCAGGCTCGGCTCGGTCGACGAATCTTTCCTCGACGGCAAACACCGCCCATGCCCAAAGTGCGGTGGCCGAGATCGGTTCCGTTTATTCGACGACGACACTGGCGGGGCAATCTGCAATCAATGTTTCTCGTCGCAGAACGGCGATGGTTTTGCCGTTCTCCAATGGTTGACCGGCCAGGATTTCGCGTCGTCGCTCGGTGCTATTGCGGATTACCTTGGCGTTGCACCGTCGTCCAACGGCCGGTCGAGGAAATCAAGCCGAGGCAAAAACGCCGACCCCGCCGAACATCTCGAATTCAAACCGTGGAATGACACACTGGTCAAGGTATGGTGCGACAAGAAGCCGCCACTCACGCCCAACGCGGTCAAGGCGTTCGGTGCTCGGATCGCCAGATACCGAAAACAGTGGATGGTCCTGTCGATCCCGGTGTGGGGCCCGCTGCTGACCAAGGCCGATCCGGTCGGCTGGTCGCTCTACAGCCTCTCAGGCGGCACGTTGCCGAAGTGGGTAGGCAAGGGTCAGCCATCCGAATGGGTGAAGGTCAAACTGACATATGGCTCGACCTCGGGCGTGATCGGGCCGGTCGACCACCTGGACGACCGACTAGATTCTGTCACCCATGTTTGGAAGCTAGAAGGGCCGTCCGACGCCCTGGCCGTCCAGGGAATCCTTCCGCCCACCACCGACGCCGACACTGACACAACAACCACCGAAACGCACATCGCAATCACGAACTCAAACGGTGCCCAGCAGCGGCCGGACAACTGGATTTGCGACCTAATCAAAAACAAAAGCGTGTTTGTGCTCCACGATGCGGACCGGCCCGGCCAAGACGGAGCGACCTTCGTCGGTCAGCCAGACGGGCGGCAACGGCCGGGCTGGGCCCCGACACTGGCAGCCTCGGCCACCGAGTGCCGCAACATCCAACTGCCCTATGAAATCAAGCCCGTCCATGGCCGAGACGTGCGAGACTGGCTATCCGAGGGACATAGTTGGGACGACCTACTCGAACTGGCCGGGCGGGCTGACGTCGTCTATGGTGGTGGCGAGATTGCCGTCCAACCGATCGAGGCCGACGACGACCCCCACCGGCTTGCCCGCGTCAACCTGCGGCGGTACGCGGCGGCGCACAGTGGCGCGACGCTGCGGTATTGGCGGGATGAGTGGTACGTCTGGCGAGGCAACAGGTACCGCAAGATCCCGCCTGCCGAACTAGCAGCCAAGGTTAATCTGGCAATCAAAGAGGAATTCGATCGGCTCAACATCGAAGAGCAGGAGACGAGCACGAAAGAAGTCGGCCCGGCCAAAAAAGTAACGAGAACATTGGTCGCGAATGTATTAGAAGCAACAAAAGGATTCATCGTTGTCCCGGCCCACACCGAGCTCAACACATGGATCGACCAGGGTAGCCGGGTTCGGAACCCGCGAAATTACATCGCGATGGAAAACGGGATCTTGGACATGGATGCGTTGCTGGCCGACGACGACGACGTGATGCTGGGCCATTCTCCGAGCTGGTTTTCGACGGTTTGCCTACCCTACAAGTTCGATCTGTCGGCCGAATGCCCGAAGTGGTTGGGGTTTTTGGACTACAACCTCGAAGGCGACCAACAGATTATTTCAATCCTGCAGGAGTGGGCGGGCTACCTGCTACTACCCGACACCGGGCAGCAGGCTTTCCTTGTTTTGGAGGGTGAAGGGGCCAACGGAAAGTCAGTCTACATGGCGGCGATCGAGGCAATGCTCGGCGTCGAAAACGTGTCACACGTCCCACTGGAGGTCTTCGGCGACCGGTTCTCGAAGACCCAAACTTTGGGCAAACTCGCCAACATCGCACCCGACGCGGGGGAGATCGAGCGGCAGTCTGAGGGCAATTTGAAATCATTCACGGCGGGTGAACGGCTCATGTTTGACCGCAAGGGCATATCTGCTATTGAGGCATATCCCACCGCTAGGCTGATGATCGGATGCAACAATCGACCCCGGTTTTCGGACAAGTCAGACGGTATCTGGAGGCGGATGAAGTTGCTCCCATTCAACCGCCAAGTGCCATCTTCCAAGCGGATTCAGAACATGGATAAACCGTGGTGGTGGGAGCAATCTGGCGAGCTCCCAGGCATCCTTTTATGGGCGATTCGGGGCCTGCTCCGACTCCGTCGCCAGGGTTGTTTTAGCGTGTCGACCAAGTCTGACGAAGCTGCTGAGAGCTACCGAACTGAAGGAAATCCGGCCCGCCAATTCATCGCCGAGTACGTCGTGGCAGGCGGCGAAATCGAGTGCTCGCTGCTCTACGATCGCTACAAAAAATGGTGCTCTGACGACGGATTTCGCCCGTTGTCGTCCAGGGGTTTCGGTCGCGAATTGAAGCGACGTTACCCCCTTCTCGAGCGCAGCCGGGTGATGTTGAGGGGTCATCGGATATACCACTATTTCGGTGTGGATTATGGACAAAAGGACGAATTTTGAGTTGCCCTGTTTCTCAATGAGGCAATTTTGCGAAAGGGGGCGGAAGATGTCAACGCAAATCACCACCATGAAACGACTTATATCAATTACCCCCTTTACCCCCCTAAATTAAACTAGTTGGATAAATATAGAGAGATAGATGTATATAGTGCGCAATACGCATATAGGAGTGGAATGGGAATTCTTCGGGGCAAAGGGGCTAACGGGGCAATCGCCATCAGGAGCACCGAATGGGAATCGCAAGTCAAATCGAATCAGCCGGGCCAAATCCGCCACAGCCAAAATCCGCGACGGACGGCCCGAACCACCCTGGACGACCACCCGCCGAGGCCCGGCCGTGCCCGACCTGCTCATGCCCGATCTGGTGGCGGTCTCGGTACGGTGGCGAGCTCCGATGTGGGGAGTGCGATCCGTGGCCAGCTCGGGCACTGGTTAGCGAGAAGCTAGGGGTGGTCGTCCGGCCGGGTGGCGGGTTCGAGTTCGAGCCGTTCGGTTGGCCGGGCCCGCTGGCAAAATCAGAGGCCGAGGGCCGGGCTGACACCCGCATGGGCGATTCGGCGCAAGGGCGGAAAATCCGCCACTATTCGCAAAACATGACTCGGGGCGAATTCGACGATTGGCTGGTCGAGGACGCGAAACGCAACGTGGCGATGGACGAGATTCGAGCAATCCGAAAATCGAAAGGGATGAAGCCGTGATTACCAATCGCACCAGATCAACCAAGCGAGCCGCCCGAAAACAACACCGGCTCAAAGACGCGACCGACACGGTCTGCCACCACTGCGGGCACGAGCTGGGGGCACGCGGCGAAAAGTGTCCGACCTGCAACACCAACTGCCCGATCGCCTGCCCCGACCC
>CAYNDU010000614.1:0-3423 GCA_964395615.1 uncultured Pirellulaceae bacterium
CGGATCCCCGCACCGGCCCAGCAGTTGGCCCCGCCCGGGTGTCCCGGGGGGGCGGCGGGCCCACCCCCGCCGGGGACGGCCGCTCGTCGAGCCGTGACGGGGTCAGCCCGTCGGCCCGCAACGACAGCCTGGGCTTTCGTGTGGCCCGAGGTCCGTCGAGCAAGTAAAGCCAGCAGGTGAGCGAGCGGAGGTCGAACATGGGACGTGACGTGCCGAGCGGATGCGAGGTCGACCGGAGGGAGAGTCTGTCCCATGTTCGTACCGTAGCGAACCTTCGTTCCTAACCTGCCGTCAGGTCGCCTATCGTGGTAGAAAGGACATGGCCCCCTTATCGATTCTCGGCCTCCTCCCCACAAAACTCCCTCCACCCATCACAAAGCTCCCGCCGAATCTGACTCACCCTTCCTCGCGAAACGCCGAGCTTCCTGGCGACATCCGTAGCTCGCTCGCCGTCGGCCAACTGCAGGGCGACCTTTCTGTCTCGATTGGATATAGTCTGGAGCCATTCAGGAAAATCGCACCTGAAAATAACCTGATCAGGTATCGGCGTACGTCGGTTGTCGGTGAGTTGTTCCGCCTAAGGACTCGTGAAAGACACTCTGAGATCCTTCCCGACCGAGTCTCTCGAAAGGGGCGACTGGATTTGAACTCGCTAAATGGTCTCGAAACAAAGCCTTACGGAAGATGATGCTCAAAGACGGCGCGATCCGACCAGCTGTTTGAACTGGCAAGGTGCCTCAAGAGAACAGCGTAAACCGTAGCAATTTATAGAGAAACAGCCAGCCACGAATCAACGCGACTGGCTGTTTGGACTTCGAGTCGGGGCGACAAGACGGCTATTGAACTTTTTCGCTGTGGAGTTACCGCCATTTCTGTGCAGATACCGATTGCTGCACAAGGACTTGCGTCATTGCTTCCTGCTCGGCCTCCGGCCAGCATTCGGCGAGTTGACCGGGGTCGATTCGAGATGATTTCACGAGCTTCTTGAACTTGCGTTGTTTGACAATCGCCTCTTTCACATTCCGCGGCCGTGCTCGCGGACGGGTCTTTATCTCGTACCGCTCCGGGCGTTCGATAAATTCCCACAATTCATCGGGCAAATCGTCGGCTTGCACGTGCAACGACGGTGGCACGGCCATCCCGAAGATGAACTGCACGCCCTCGATCGCGTCCCAGCGGTCCAGGTGCTGGGTCTGCGTGAAGTCGGTGTCGCCGCGCAGGAGAATGCCGCGAAAGCCGCCGCGACGGCAAAGCGAGATCGCCCGATCGATTTCCCGCCAGGCGCCTTCATGCGAAGGCCGATTGCCCGAACGGTTGACGATCCGCAAGACTTCGCCGGTGACCGCCAGCGACACGATCAGCGGGTGATAACCCCAGTTGCCTTTGTACGAGATGTCCATCCCTTCCTTGCACTCACCCGCGGTAGGCACCAGCGTGCCGTCGACGTCGCTGACAGCCTTGTTGAAAAACTCCGCCGGCTATTGCCGCCAGACTTCCAGCCGCGTGTCGTCCACGATGTCCATCAATGTGTGTACATCGCCGGCCGTAAAACGTCGGCAGAAATCACCGGCCGTTGTCGGATCGGGAATTTGTTCTGTTCCCAACGCATCCATATACACTTCGTCATTGCGCCGCAGCTCCAGGTCTTCCAGGCACTGGCCGCCGGCAAACACGTTCAGCGCGAAATTGAGCACGTGGTCCGACTCGTGATACGGTCGGTGAATCTTCAACAAGTGCAGCCGTTCATCGAGACGCCGCGTCAGTCCAACTTTTGTGGCCATTGCATGCATAGCCCCGATGCCTCCGGCGGCAAGGCCTCGGTTGCGGCCAGCCATTTCGTACCGCACGCCGGTCGGATCGAACATCGGCCGGCCTCGATCCTCCGACGACGAGTTTTCCAGCCGGCGGGCGACTCGCCGCTTGCGTTTTGCCAGCTCATTTCGTTTAATGCCGTTCACTCGAAAACCTCCGTGCCGGGGAACCAGGGAAAACTTTCACTACCCTTTAATACCCTCAGAACCGCCGAAGTTTTCCAGTTTCTTGTCCCAACCTACAACGTATGCCCAACGGAGTACGCTTGATCAGGGGCTAGCTACGCTGTGGACAAACTCACGCAGAAAAGTCTAGAGTGTCTTGGAAGATAGCTTAACTCTATATTGATATTGCTTGAGAAATCCCTTGGAGGTCCTGGGGTGATGTCGACACAAATCCATAACTGCACGCGGCTCGTTCTGCCGCTCCTTGCGTGGGCCGGTTGGGCCGGTTGGGCCGGTGCGGAGGACGGGATCGAATTCTCACGGTCGCCCGCTCATCTTTCCCTGCAGGCCGATTCATCCACCCAGATTGTCCTAGGTGTTGTCGCATTCGATCGACTGGTGGCCCCAACGGTCAATGATCACCGATTGGCCGGAGAGTTACCCACCGGTTCAGTTCTCACGGTCGGTGCGGACGGGATCGGGAGCTTTTCCTATTCAGACCGGTACACGCGACGTTTTCGAGGCCGGCGACCGACGTTCATTGGACCCGACGGTCGGCCGATGGATCGCCTGGAGAGCGGCAGTCCGGGAGGAGGGAGTGAGGACCTGATCGCGAATGCGGCGAGTCCGACTCCCCAGGTGCTGCTCGACCTCGACCGGGACCGGAGCAATCTCAACGGCATGGCATTTCCCGATTTCGAGGATCTCTTATTGTTCAACGGAGAGCTTGTCTATCGGTTCGATCTCGATCGGCCCCTGACAGAGTTCCGACTTGCCAGCTCGGACGGGAAGCTCCGCACCGAAGTCAGCGCGCACGACGACAGTATGCAGATATCTGCCTCGAACGACGGCACTCGGTGGATCGAGATATGGCGATCTCGGGGCCAGGGGGAGCGAACCTTTGTCGACGCCCGCCTGCCGGCGCGGATGCTCGATGGCCGGCCGATCTACGTGAAATTCGCCAGCGAACAGGATCAGATGCTGTTCGATCTGCACGTTTCGGCACAATTCAAGGCGCCCTCGCTCGAACCGCTTGTCCAGCTCCAGGCCGGGGTGAGCGAATACACTTTCCGAGACGACGTATCCTCTTCTCACCGCGGGTCGCTCTTCGTTGATGGTCCAGCCGTGCGTATGGCATCGATCACGCCGACCGACTATCCTGCGAAAGGCGCACACGTCACCGAGTCCGACGATGCCATCACCATCCGATTTGCAGGCAAACTGGCCGTGACGCTTCAGCGGACCAAAGGCCGCGGGATGTGTGCCATCAGGGAACTGACGGTGGGCGATCGGCGCCTTCTTTCGATCCGACCGGAAACGACTGTCTCCGGGCCAACATTCGAACTGCTCGCGAACGACCACGCCGGCCGCGTAGTAGACTGCCGGGCCTGACGCGCCGAGCTGGCTACGGCAGAGTCGTCCCCCGTCCCACTCGTGGTCCCGTGTG
>CAYNDU010000615.1:0-3409 GCA_964395615.1 uncultured Pirellulaceae bacterium
CGGTCAGCGAACGGGGGTTCGGCCCGGTCGGAAGGCTCGTGTTTGATACGTTGGAGATTGTGGCTGCCTGGCAGGAAGCGTCGTTTTCCGACGAATGTTGCCGTTCGGCAGGCAAACGTCGCAGGGGCCCTTCGTTAACCTCTGAGCGGCCGGTCGAGGAACTGTCTTACGAAACCGTTCAGGCGGGATCATCTCGATCTGAGACGTTGACTGACCGCGTAGAGCGGCACGCCCAGTCCCAGAGGGAGCAGTCCGATCACCGCCAGCCCGCGCGCCCAATCCAAACTCGAGTAGAGCATAAAGGCGCACACCGAACAGAAGACCAAGGGTGGCAGCGGATACCAGGGCGTTCGGAACGGCCGTTCTCGGTCCGGATCTCGAAACCTCAGGCGGAAAAACGCGAATCCCGTCAGCAGAAAGAACATCCAGAAGACCGGTGCGGTCCCAGCGACCAGCGTGTTGAACCCGCCACCATATTTCTGCCAGGGAAGACCGTCGAGGTTTGCCAGCCCCACGACCGAATCGATCACGGCCTGACCCTGGCTTGTACCGACCGCGGCGATCAACAGCAGAGCGATCAACGCCTGGACGACGAGGGAAACGGCCGGTGCACCTCGGCGCCCGCTCCATCGCCCCAACCAGGAGAACAGTGAGTGGTCGGCGCCCAGCGAGGCATACACGCGCGACCCGGTCAGGATCAACCCGTTGACCGCTCCGAGCGCTGAGGCCATGACGAGTAGGCTGATGGCCCGTCCGCCCGCGGGTCCGACGGCACGCAGCATAACATCGGTGGCCGGAGTGAACGTCTGGCGCGCCCCGTCAAAACCCAAAACCAACATGTAGGCCGAATTGACCAACAGATAGACCAGTGTGATCACGCCGATCCCGACAAATAGCGCGCGAGGAATATTTCGGCGCCGGTCCTGAACCTCGGCCGCTACAAACGCCGCATCATTCCATCCGCCAAATGCGTACAGAACGAATACCATGGCCAGGCCAAACCCGGGTCCCTTGAGGTCATACGATATCGTCTCGGTGGGCACGGATCCATACAACATGCCCGCACCGACGATTCCGAGCAAGCCGACCAACTTGATCGTCGTCAGGAGGTTTTGCAGCCGTTTTCCAACCAGAATTCCGAAGACGTTGACGATGGACAACACGATGACCGACACGACGGCCAACCAATGCGTGGCCGTCTCCGGCAACTCCCACAGGCGGACGGCATAGTCTCCAAAGGCGTAGGCCATCGAGGCGATGCTGCCGGTCAGAATAACCGCCAGCTGAGCCCATCCAAAGAGAAAGCCGATACTCCTTCCAAACGCCGTGGTCAGGTAGTGGTAGTCGCCGCCCGATCGGGGATAGGTCGTGGCCAGTTCGGCGTAGCAGAGTGCTCCGATCAGCGACAAGACGCCGCCAAGCGTCCAGACACCCAAGGCCTGCCACGGGCCCGCGACGTTCTGAAAGACCAACGTTGGGGATTTGAAAATCGCCGTACCGACCACGATTCCCACAATGATGCTGGCCGCGTCGACCCAACTCAGCACCGCTACGATCTCACCCCGCTCGGATCCGGTCGAGACATCATTGGCCGGCCGGGTCTCTGACGATTGTTGCATAGCATGTTTTCCCGGACAGGATCCTTTTAACTGATCGGTGCGAGCGGCCTGCATTTCGTGCATTCTAGCCGGCGGCGAGCGTTTTTTCTGTGCATTTGACGATGGGGTGCAGTAGACTAGAATATCGTGACAACTGGCTGCTGTTCAGCAGCTGCAAACGCCCAGGAACGATGACTCATATCAGGAGGGGCGACCATGCAAGATCCACCGGGCGCGGGGTGCTGAGAGGCGGTTCTCGACTGACCTCTCAACGATTCGGTTGGTTTTCCGTTCGAACTTCTTTCTACTCGCTATTTTTCTTCGTTCAATGATGGGCGGCACGCCGCGGGCGGACCACTCGTTCGTCGATCCGGACGCGCATTGTCGCAGCTGCAGCCTGCTTGCTACTGACACAGGCAACTCGCGGGGGATGAAAACCATTCGCGCACCAGTTGCCGGTCCAGCCCAGTGGGGCCAATAGCTCGACGCAGCTCCGAACCAAGTGTCCAGCGGAAGTGCCCTAAACTTGGAAAATGGTTATCTATGTTCAGCTTAAGACCCCTCGTCCACTTCCGGGGTGGATACGAGGGGTTTTTTCTTTGGGAATATGGGCCGTTTCCGTCCCGGCTATTGGCCAAAGAACGGAAAGAGTTTCCTAAGTTCGCCGACTGACGGTTTTCGGCCATACTCGCAGATTTCGAACGCCTCGGCAAACTTCACCGCCTTGCCCGCCTGCTCGCCATACAGACGCACCAAGGCCTCTCGGCAGCGGTCCGCTTCTTGCGATTGCCGGCGCGTCCAACGCTCGCGGACCCACTGCATCCGTTTCTCCGGCTCGTCCGCCGTCGGGATGGTCTTCACATAGGCCGCATTGCCATTGGCACCCCCTTCGAACACCTGGGACTCCAGCTTGGCGATCGCTTCCAACTTTTGATCAAAGGCCGGGCCGATATCGACGGCCACGTCCGCTCGAAACGGATACGGCTTTTGAAACCGATCACTCGAATACAGGAACACCGGATTGCGCTTTATCGCCGGGGTGTCTGGACAGAAGAAGGGGACGGTCACCATATAGGCGGCGTCCTGAACCAGCACGCCCACGTACCGGTGATCGGGATGATAATCCCACGGACGGTGCGAGATGACGATGTCCGCCTTCCATTGACGGATCAGCCGTACGATCTTTTGGCGATTCTCAAGAGTCGGTAGCAGTTCGCCGTCGTGAATGTCGAGCACCTGAGCATGAGTGCCCAGCACCTTCGCCGCGGCATGCACTTCAGCCGTGCGTCGCTGAGCCAGCGGCCCGCCGGCCATCTTCCAGTGCCCGATGTCCCCGTTCGTGACACTCACGAGCTTCACGTGGTGCCCCTGCCGAGCCCACAACGCACCCGTACCCCCCTCTCGAAATTCGGCGTCGTCCGGGTGAGCGCCAAAGCAGATAATCCGCAGTTTTCCGTCATCGGGCGACGGGTCGGCCGCCGAAGCCAGGCTTGTTGCCAGGCAGCCGACCGTCAAGTACATCAGCAAGCGGCAGCAGTTCGCAGGAGTCAGGATTCTCATGGGTTGAGCTCCGTAGGGACTTGGGAGTTTACCGGCCACCGAGGCAGACAACCTGCCCGTTGGCCAGGGCCAAAAAGAGTGCGCCGCGAGCGGCTGCCGCACCATCAAATACAGGAGTTGCCGGCAACGTCAGGGCGGCCACATCCGTGCCGTCGTCGGCGCGAACCACTCGTAACTCTGCCGGCGCCCGTGGCGGAGAAAAACACATGCACGCACATCGCTCGTCGCTGTCGTGTGACACACACGAGCAT
>CAYNDU010000616.1:0-3402 GCA_964395615.1 uncultured Pirellulaceae bacterium
GGTCGATTGTGCTGGGACTCCCACTTTTTGACGATCCGAATTTGATCGTGGGCGCCGAGTCATTCAGTGACGCCGGCGTTTATCGGCTGCGCGACGACTTGTACATCGTTCAATCGCTCGACTTCTTTCCACCGCTGGTCAACGATCCGTTTACTTTTGGGCAGATCGCCGCTGCGAATGCGCTGAGCGACGTGTTTGCCATGGGAGCTCGCCCCACAACGGCCCTGAATATTGTGGGCTTTCCCGACGATGAACTTGACCTGAAGATCCTGAACCAGATCCTGGCGGGCGGCGCCGAACGTGTCATCGAGGCAGGTGGCGTGATCGTCGGCGGACACACGGTGCGAGACTCCGAAATTAAATACGGTTTGTCGGTGACTGGCGTTGTCACTCCTGAACAATTGGTTTCCAACGCGGGTGCTCAGCCCGAGGACGTGCTGATCCTGACCAAGGCGTTGGGAACCGGTTTCATCACAACCGCCTCGAAAGCCGGCAAATGCGACGAGGCAACCATGTCGGCAGCCGTTGCCGGCATGATCCAGCTCAATGCCCCGGGTTGTCTGGCTGCGCGCGCCGGCGAGGCTCACGCCGTCACCGATGTGACCGGTTTCGGACTCGGCGGCCACGCAGGCGAGATGGCCGAGTCGAGTGGGGTGACGGTTCGCCTGGACGTCGGCCGGTTCCCAGCGTTACCAAGAGCTCTGGAAATGTACGAGATCGGATGCCGAACGCGGGCCAGTCGCTCGAACCGCGATTTTCTTGAACCCAATCTGAGCGTTGAGCCCGGAGTCGACCTGACTCGCCTGGAATTGGCCTTCGACCCTCAGACCTCCGGCGGGTTGCTGATCGCCGTACCCGAATCGAACGCGTCTCTGGTCATCGACCGGGCCATCGAACAAGGTGCAACGGCGACCACGATCGTCGGTCGCGCGGTGGCAAGGCAGGACGTCGCGGTGATTTTTGCTCCCTAGCACGACGCGACACCGTCGTTTCCCATCGCCTTACGACGGCGAGGCCATGTAGGGCAGTGGACAAGGCAAAGGATGCACGACGAGGAACACGAAAGAGGATTCCGTCGGCTGCCGCGGCTAGAAGTCCCGAAGCCGTTTTAGTTCCTCGAGCTTCCCGATCAGAACAATGATCTGTTCGGAGCGCAACTGAAACTCGGGCTTCGGCAGCACGTGAATCTTCCCGTCGCGCCCGTCTTTCACGCTCAACACGTGCACTCCGAACGCTCCGCCCAGATCCGCCTCACCGAGCGTCTTGCCGACCAACCCGTCCGGAACTGAAACTTCCTCGACAGCATATTCGGGGTCGATTTTGAGGAAGTCAATGAAATTGGACCAGGTCAGCCGGTCCGCCAGTAATTCGCCCACTTCAACCTTTGGAAACACAACCCTTTCTACGCCCAGGTATTCCAGGATCTTCTTGTGCTCCTGCGAAACGCCCTTTACGATAATGCGTTGCGCCCGCAATTCGCGCGCGTGCAAAGTGGCCAGCAGAGACGGCGTGATGTCGGACCCGAGCGAGATCACGACGGCCTCGGCCTCGGCGAGTTCCAATGTTTCCAACGTGGCCCGATCGGTCGCCTCGCCAATGACGGCCTCATAAACCACATCCTGCAACAACTCCACGCGCTCACGGCAACTGTCGATCGCCGTCACACGGCAACCATTCTGGCTCAACCTCTCAGCAACCGCCTTCCCGAAACGGCCCAACCCGATCATCACGAACCGCTTGTTGTTACTCGACATGATGCTGTTCCTGTCCTCGAAATCGAGTGCCTGTAAATGACGTCAACTGGAAAAACGCGGAACGGCGACCGATCTGCCCCTTCACCATCGCCGGGTCATTCCCGTACCGGAGGGGTTGCTTCATGACCTAACCGATAAGTGGTTCGGCCTCCGGATACTCCGCACGCAAACGATCCGCTCGACGCGACAGAGCCACCGCGACGGAAATCGGGCCGAGCCGACCGATGAACATCAGGACGATCAGAACCAGTCGGCTGGCGGCCGACAACTGGGTGGTGATGCCCGTACTTAACCCAACCGTGCCGATTGCGGAGATGACCTCGAAAACCGTCTCCAAGAACAGGCCCGAGGAATCTCGGTGAGGCGCCGAGGATTGCTCGATGACCAACAACGTGGTCACCGCCACGACCACAACAAAACCGAACAATAACACGGTCGTTATCGCTCGATCAACAACCCGTTGTGGGATCGTCCGTCGCGACAGGCTGATCTTATCGCGACCCAGCCAGGTCGTCCAACCGAAAAGAACGACTACCAGAAAAGTCGTGACCTTCATCCCGCCCCCGGTCGAACAGGGTCCGGCCCCGATCACCATGAGTAGCATGGTCAGAACCAGCGTCGCATTCGTTAGTCCGGCCATATCAACCGTATTGAAACCGGCCGTACGCGCCGTCACCGCACTAAAAAGGGCCACCATGAAGCGTCGCGGCCACGACATGCCCGCCAGCGTCCCACGATCTTCCAGCAAGAGAAAACCGATCGTCCCGATCGCTAACAGAACGACGGTACCGATCAACATCATCCTGCTGTGCAAGTGCAAGCGGTCCCAAAACCCGCGCCGGCCCTGCCGGAGATTTCGTCGAATATCCAAAATGACGGGAAATCCAATCCCGCCGATTAAAATCAAGGCACAGATGGTCCCGTTGACCATCGCATCGCCTTGAAAACCGACCAGGCTGTCATCGTGAAGCGCGAATCCAGCGTTGCAGTAGGCAGAAATCGCGTGAAAAGCGGCATGCCCCGACGCGACCGTCCAGGGCAGCGACGGCAGATTCCGTGCAAACAGGAGCAAGAATCCGATCAATTCCGCACAAAGCGTGTAGGCCAAGACTCGCCAGAGCGTTCCGCGCACGTCGACTCGATCACCCGTGCCAAGTACCTCGGCAACCAGCGCTCGATCGCGCAAACCCGTCCCTCGCCCCAGTTGATAAGTAAGAAACGTCGTGATCGTCACGATGCCGATCCCGCCGATCTGGATCAATATCAGGACGACGGTTTGACCGAAAACGGAGAGATGATTGGCCGTGGAACAGACGGTCAATCCGGTAACACACAGCGCGCTGGTGGCAGTGAACAAAGCGTCGACCGGTGCCAGTCGAGCTTGCCCGGGCGCCACCGCCACGGGTAGAGACAGGAGCACCGCGCCGCACAGAATCAGACCGCCATAGGCAAACAGCGAAAACCGGGCCGGATATTTCGTCAGCGATCCGATCACTCTGGGCATGGCAGAACCGGAGACGTGAACAGAAGATCGAGCCGGCAAGCGGTCGGCGCGGCCAACCGGGTCTGGGGACCCCACCCCACGCCCCCCATCGCGAGACGTAGAGCGCCCCAGAGTACTCAACTCACGTGACAGCGCGCTAGGTCC
>CAYNDU010000617.1:0-3398 GCA_964395615.1 uncultured Pirellulaceae bacterium
GCCGAGGGTTCGGTAAAGAAGGCCGAGGGTTCGGCGAAGAAGGCCGATTCTAAGGGCGACACAACCAACGGCAAGAATTAGGGATCGGTTTGCCGCTGGGATCTAGGCGGTCGCTCCGAACCGCTGGCGGTCCTCGCCGCCGACGTCTGTCCCGAGGGATACCGATGGCAACGTCGCCTGAAGTCGAGTTTACGGTCGACGCAACGGAAGCCGGCCTGAGGCTCGATCGGTTCCTGGCTCGAAAGTGCCCGGAATACAGTCGCGTTCGACTCAGCCGAGCCATATCGGAAGGAGGCGTCCTGGTCGATGGCCGGCGAACCAAGCCCGCTTTCCGGCTGTGCGCCGACCAGGCGGTTGCCGTGCGACTGCCCGAAGCCACTTCCGACGCACCTCGCCCCGAGCCGATCGACCTTGATATTCTCTACGAGGACGACACCTTCATCGCGTTGAATAAGCCGCCTGGGATGGTGGTCCATCCCAGCAAAGGGCATTGGGGCGGCACATTGGCCAACGCGTTGACTCACCACTTCCAATCGCTCAGTAAGGTCGGTGGGGTGACCCGACCGGGCATCGTTCACCGGTTGGATCGTGACACGAGTGGCGTGATTGTCGTCGCGAAAACCGACCACGCTCATCTGCAACTGGCCGAGCAATGGAGTTCGCGGTCGATTACGAAGGAGTATGTCGCGGTATCGGCGGGAGTTCCGGATCGGGATCGGGATGTGATCGACCGCTCGCTGGGCATTCACCCCTATCAGCGCGAGAAGATGGCGATTCGATCGGGCCATTCGAGTTGCCGCGACGCGCAGACCTATTATGAGGTGATCGAGCGGTGGGGCGGCTTCTCGATGATCCGCGTTTTCCCGCGCACCGGTCGGACTCACCAGATTCGCGTCCATCTGGCTCATATCGGCTGCCCGGTCCTTTGCGATCGGTTGTATGGCGGTCGATCGCAAATCACATGGGGAGAGGTCGAGCGATCGGAACGCTCGGAGATTCTGCTCAATCGCCAGGCCCTGCACGCACGGCGTCTGACGCTACGGCACCCGGCCGACGCGTCCCCGTTGGAGATTGAAGCTCCGATCCCGCCCGACATCGACCGCACGATTCGGGCGTTGCGAGCGCACCGGGCGTCCGGCTAGCGTTTCGACCGTCTGGACTTTGGCCGCCCGAGCGTCGTCTGGACGAGATCTTGCGTCCCGAGCGGCCGAGTGGAAACGAAGGTTTCGCCGGCACTATATCCGGCGGCGGCACCGGCAATGGAGGCGGCACCCCGAATGCGATCGAACACGTAGGCCTTTGCCGGCGGAAACTGCGTTTTGTAGCACTGAATCGCAGCGATCTTCCGATCGAGTGTTTCGCTGATGTCCACCGTGAAATGGCTGGCGAATCCCTGCAAGATCGGTGGCTCGAAGGCAAGGCGAAAATACAACTGGGCCGCAATGTGATGGACCGGCAACCCCTCGAAGTGCTCGTCCCACTTGGATAACCGCGCATAGAAGACGGCTGCGTCGGTGATCTGCATCGCTTGCCAGTGGTCGGGCGAGGCCATCGGCGTCTTGTCCCCAAATCCAATCACGATGCGCGGACGATACTTGCGAAACTGGATGGCCAGCGCCACGCGCGCTTCGAAACTGTCGAATAACCGGCGGTTGGGCAGGTCCAGGACGATCCGCTTGGAAACTCCCAGTGTCGATGCGGCCTGCTGTGCCTCGGCCAATCGGGCTTCCGGCCCCGGTGAGCGAGGAGTTGGCTCGCCATCGGTCAAGTCGACAATTCCCACCTGGTACCCCTGGGCAACCAGTTTCGCCAATGTCCCGCCACAGGCGATTTCAACGTCGTCCGGGTGAGCACCCACGGCCATGACGTCCAGCGGGCGAAGCTCCTCCTGCGTCGTATCGTTCAAGAAAACTCTTCCTTTCGTATTCCACTCATTCGCCACGTGAACACGGATCGTGCTAAACGGTCGCCGTGCGGGCATCGTGCAATTGCGAGGCCATGTCCCGGTACCGCCGATACGTTCCAAGCATGACCCATGCCAGGTAGACATTCCCCGCCAATGACAGGAATAACGCCAGTGACGTGAAGACCAACGGCACCCACGGCTTGCTTTCACCCATTGCTGCCAACTGCTCGGCCGTTTTCTTGTCCAACGCCGGCTTTCGCGACGCACCATCGGTCATCAATTGACTCATCAAGTCACCGCGACCACCCGGACGAGGCTTCGTCGGTTGCGAAACGCCGGGGCTCGCAACGCGATTACCCGCATCCACGGGACCTCCCCCAGATTCGGTCACCCCGGAACGATCGATCCGAGTGGTGGGAATCCCGCCGGAGTTTGCCGAGTCGGGATCGCGAATCGGCTGGGGCATGTGTCCGCTTCCCCGACCGGGTGCCACGATCGGGCTGACCGCAGAAGCGGGAGTGGCGTCGTTAAATGACCGCCGCTCAGGCAATTGCCATTCGCCGTCCAAAGGTGGAAATGTCCGCGTGCCCGACGGCGAACGGCCGGCCGCGGCCGGGTCGACCGTTGTCGGAAGTCCGGATTTCCCGGAACGCGTGTTCGGCAGCCCGCTGTTCGGCAGCCCGCCGTTGGGCAGCCCGCTGTTGGGCAGCCTTTCGTTCGACGGCCCTCGATCGAAACGGGATCGGGAATCCAGCAGCGGCGGTGGCGTCCAGGTTTTCGACGCGTCAGGCGCAACCGGGCTGTCGCCCTCGCGGCCGTGATTCTCGGGGTTCGAATCGGTGAGAATCGTGGAGGGTAGCCCACCGGGCGACGGTTCGACGCCGAGCTTCGATGCGGGCGGCGTGACCGACGGCCGTTCGTCCACTGTCGTCGGCAAATCATGACCGGCCGGCGCCGATGCCCCGGCTCGCTGGTCAGCAACACGCACTCCCTCAGTCTGCCTTCCCGGATCGACCAGGACGCTGCGCAGGCCTTTTGCGTCCAGGAGCTCCGGTGGAGGTGGGAGGTTGAGAATTCCATTTGCGGCAGGTCTGTTTCCCCTCGCGTTGGGAGTCGGAGTGGATCGGTCGGCCGGTACGTGGGTTGCGGGCAGTGACCCGGGCGCCGGAGTCGTTTGCCTTGGGACCGTCCCACGACCCACACGAATTCGAATTCGCTGGGCGCGACGTGCTTCGGCCGGAAGGTCACTGACGATTTCGGTCCCTTGTGCCAACGAGGCCAGCAACTCCGGCTCGATCTGAATGATGTACTCCAACTGACCATCAGCGGCGGACTGCCATCCGTAATCAACGCCAACGGCGGACAAGGCCATGAACAGGGGAATGACGTTCATTCGACGAGCTCCCTTCAGGAAGATTGGAGAAACCGGGTCGCCATCGTAACCGGCAGCCGCACGCCGAGTAAAGTTAAACTGGGTAGGATCGCGAGCGGA
>CAYNDU010000618.1:0-3395 GCA_964395615.1 uncultured Pirellulaceae bacterium
AGGGACGGCACAGTGTGGTGAGAGTTCGCCTATAGTGGTGCGGGCGGTGGGGGGGGCGGGTTTCTACTCGCCCCGCCGGTGCGTCGCCGAGCGTGGACCGGGGTGCCCTTTATTTGTTGCGCGCCGCCGTTGGTTCGGTTTGGTCGGCCGACTGCGTCCGGGCCGTAGGGACGGTCGCCACGGCGGGTGGAGGCGAGCGGTAAGCGGAGTTTTTACATGCTCGGAAGTTTGCAGATCGGTTTTGATCGGCCAGGTTACCTGGTCTTATTGACCGGTCTTCCCGTCCTCTGGCTCTTCAGCTACCGGGGCCTGTCGGCGCTTGGCCGCATCCGTTGTCTGGTAACCCTCGGCTGGCGCAGCCTGGTGTTCGGGTTGCTCGTTTTGGCCCTGGCGGAAATGCAGTGGCAGCAGACGAGCCAGCGACTGACGGTGATCTTCCTGCTTGATCAATCGGAGAGCGTCCCGCCGGCCAAACGCGCGCTGATGCTTGATTATGTTGTGCGGGAAGTTCACGCTCATCGTGACGAAGATAGTCAGGATAGGGCCGGTATCATTGTATTTGGTCGGGATGCGGCGATCGAGATTCCCCCCTATGACGACGACATCCCCGTTTCGGACTCGTTCGAGTCGTTGATCGAGTACCGCGATGCGACGAACCTGGAGGCGGCGCTGAAGCTGGCTCAGGCCTCGTTCCCGGAAGATACGTCCAAGCGCATCGTGATCGTAACCGACGGCAACGAGAATCTTGGCAGTGCCGAATCAATTGCTCCAAACCTGGTCAGTAACGGAATCGGGATCGACATTGTTCCGGTCGAGTTGACTGCGCGGGCCGAGATTGCAGTGGAAAAGCTCACTCTTCCGACCGACATCCGGCGCGGCGCACCGTTTGAACTGCGCGCCGTTTTGAACAACCTGGGAGCGGCACAGGAGACCCGTTCGCCGCCGACCGTCAAAGGAACGGTGACCCTGACGCGTCTCGTCGGGGGCCAGGAAGAGCCCGTGGCCGACCATCATGTCGAGCTCCCGCCGGGTAAGACAGTCATCAGTTTCACGCATCAAATCGATCGTCCCGCGATGTACACGTATCGGGCCGTCCTGCGCCCCGACGACCCCCATGACGACATGATGACGCAGAACAACACGGCGACCGCATTCACACATGTCCGAGGGAAGGGCCGAGTCCTACTGATCGAGGACCGGGACAATCGCGGCGAGTTTGATTTCTTAATCAACCGACTGCAAACGGCGAATTTGGAAGTCGATCTGCAACCGAACGACCAGCTGTTCACCAGTCTTGCCGAGTTGCAGGCATACGATTGCGTGATTCTGGCCAACGTCCCGCGCAGTAGTGGATTCGATACAGCCACGATAACCAGTTTCCGAGACGATCAGATCGAAATGCTTGTCCGCAACACGGAGCAGATGGGCTGTGGGCTGATCATGATCGGCGGCCCCAACAGCATGGGGGCCGGCGGTTGGGCCAACTCGGAACTGGAAAAGGCCATGCCGGTCGATTTCCAAATCAAGAACGCCAAGATACAAGCGGTCGGTGCTCTGGCGTTGATGATGCATGCCACCGAAATGGCCTCGGGAAATCACTGGCAAAAAGTCGTGGCCCGCGAGGCGATCAAGGCACTTGGGCCGATGGATTATTGTGGCCTGATACACTGGTCGAATTCGTCCGGCGACTCTTGGCTCTGGGGAGGCCAACAAGGGATCACGCGATTGGCAGGTCGGAGGATGCAGAATCTGGCTCTCCTTAATCGCATGAGCCCGGGCGATATGCCGGAGTTTGAACCGTCGATGAAGATGGCGTTGGCGTCTTTCAATAAGGTGCCTGCTTCGATCAAACATATGATCATTATTAGCGACGGCGACCCGGCTGCACCGCTCCCCGCGACCGTCAACCAGTACAAGAAGCAAGGGATCAAGATCACCACGGTCGCGATTGGCACGCACGGACCTGCCGGTAGCACGCCGCTTCAGAACATCGCCCGCGCCACGGGCGGACAGTACTATGTGGTGTCGGACCCCAAGGCGCTGCCCAAGATCTACCAGCGCGAAGCGCGTCGCATTTCTCGCCCGCTTGTAAAGGACCTTGACAACGTCGCACCAACGATCGTCTTCCCGCACGAGTTGCTCGATGGCATTAATGGCTCACTGCCGCCCCTGACCGGCATGGTCCTGACCACGGTTAAAAACAATCCGCTCGTCGAAGTTGCCATCCGATCGCCCGTACCGGCCGACCCACTCAACTCGACGATCCTCGCCACGTGGACGTACGGTCTGGGGCGTACGGCCGTGCTGACCACCGATGCCGGTCATCGCTGGGCGAATAGCTGGGCTCAGTGGCCGGAATACGACAAGTTCTTCAGCCAGCTGGTCCGCTGGACGATGCGTCCGAGTGACGGACAAGGCAAGTACACGATTGCCACCGATTATCGTGATAACAAAGTCAAAATCGTCGTTACGGCCCTCGATGCTCAGGGGGATTTCCGCAACTATCTGAATATGGGTGGTTCGACGATCGGGCCGGACTTAAAGGCCGACGAACTCACCTTCCAGCAACGATCGGCCGGCCGTTATGAAGCTGAAGTTGATGTTGCCAAGGCCGGTAGCTACCACATCACGGTCGTTCCCAGTCCGGGCGAACCGCCGATAATGTCCGGCATCAATGTCCCCTATTCCGCCGAATTCCGCGATCGCGACACGAACGTCGGACTGCTCCAACGACTCGTTGCACTGCGTTCCGGTGGGGGAGAGGCGGGCGTGCTGTTTCCGGACGACCTCGCCCCTGCTAAATTGGATCGGTTACTCGAGATCGATACGTTTCGCAAAGATCTTCCCAGGGCGGTTAGCATTACGGATATCTGGCCGCTGTTGCTGCTGATCGCCGCCTGCGCCTTTTTTGTGGACGTGCTGGTCCGCCGAGTGGCCATCGGTACCGACTGGCTGATGCCGTGCGTCCAATTTGCACGAAGAGCGCTGGTTGGCGACAGGGAATCCGTGGAAGATCACGACGCGCGTCTGGCACAACTTCGGTCAAAAAAAGCCGAACTGTCCGAGAGCATTGCTCAGCGCCGGGCCGCCGCTCGTTTCGCGCCCGACGCCGATGCCGATGCTGAAACTTCGGACGTTGATCAGAGTGTCGACGACGTCGACTCCGATCGGACGTCCTCCTCCAAGAGTCCAGGCAAGTTTCGTCCGACGACGCCGGATCAGTCCGAGTCCGTCGACTACACGGCCCGGCTTCTCGAGGCGAAGAGGCGGGCCTGGCGAGAGGAAAAGAAAGACCAATGACATCCTACCCGGGCGTGGATGGAACGGATGTGAGGACTCGGTTTGCGGCAAACCCGTGCACCGCCCCACGAAAGGCCCCTCTGCACTCTGCATAG
>CAYNDU010000619.1:0-3391 GCA_964395615.1 uncultured Pirellulaceae bacterium
AAGATCGCGCTGAATAATACGTCCACCCAAAACGAGCCCGTTCCTGCACCCCCTTAAGTCAGCCCGGGGTGGAGCGACGTGAGCCTTGCGAACGTCGCGCAACCCTGGGTGGGTGACAAGCGCCCAGCCGAAACCCCGAAGAGGTGGCCCTAACAACAAGACAGAATGAAAAAACCTGGCGTCATCACGCCCGACGCCACCAACTACTTCCGGAAGTGCGATGCGATCAGCTCCATCAGTTGATCGACGCACTGCGGTACGGAAAGCTGGTCGGCGGCCAGGACAAGATCGGCATGGGCAGGCACCTCGTAGGGCGCCGATACGCCGGGAAAGTTCGGCATTTCGCCCGAATCAGCCCGTTCGTACGTGGCCGCATCTCGTTGCCGACACACCTCGATCGGGGTGGCCACGTGAACGACCAGAAACTGCTCCTCTCCGATCACGTGAGCCGCTTTACGACGTACCTCTTCACTCGGTGCCACCAGCGCCGCAACACAAATCAGTCCGGCCCCGTTCATCAGTCTCGCGACTTCGGCGCCACGGCGCACGTTCTCCGACCGTTCCTCAAACGTGAAGCCCAGGTCCCGGCTGATTCCGGCTCGCATATTCTGGCCATCCAGGACGGCACAGGCATGTCCCGAGTCGAATAGGCGGCGTTCAAGCGCGTAGGCAATGGTCGTTTTTCCCGATGCCGTCAGACCGGTCAGCAGCAGAGTCAGTGGCGCATGACCGGCACGACCCTGCCGCTCGGCCTCGGTCACGTGACTTGGTTCGGTCTGCAGCGAGTCGCTGACCGGATCGGCATCCCAATGGTCGTATGGGTCATCGCGTGAGCTGCGGTCGAGGATCATGCCTGAGGCAACCGTGCGATTGGTGATCCGATCGATGATGATCAAGGCGCCCGTCGACCGGTTGCGACGGTAGGCGTCGAAGGGAATCGGCTGGCTCAGTGTGATCGTGCATCGCCCGATCTCATTCAGTTTCAAATCCTCGGCCGAAACGCGATGCAGCGTGTTGACATCGACCCGATACCGCAAACTGCTGATCGCTCCCGGGACGGTGCGTGTGGTGTGTTTGAACACGTACGGCCGGCCGGGCATCAAAGGCTCCTCATCCATCCAGACCACCATCGCGTCAAACCGTGATTCGACGCGCGGTATATTTCCCGGTCGCACCAGCATGTCGCCTCGACTGACATCGATTTCGTCCTCGAGCGTCAGGGTAATGCTCTGCGGCACAAACGCCTCGGTCGGTTCACCCTCGAACGTGACAATCGATTTCACTCGGCTCGTTTTGCGGGACGGCAAGGCCAGCACTTCATCGCCCTTGCGTATGATTCCCGAGGCAACCGTCCCGCAAAAACCGCGAAAATCGAGATTCGGCCGGCTGACATATTGGACCGGGAGGCGGAAGTCTTCAAGGTTGCGATCCGACCCGATATAGAGATTCTCGAGAAAGCTCATCAGGGTGCTACCGCGATACCAGGGCATGGCATCGCTCGGCTCCACCACGTTATCGCCCAGCAGCGCCGAGATCGGCAAGAAGTGCAGGTCGGGCAGGTCGAGTCGGGCTGCAAAATCTTTGTAATCCGACCGGATCTGCTCGTAGACTTCCTGCCGGTATTCCACGAGGTCCATCTTATTGATGGCCACCAGAACATGCTTAATGCCCAGGAGAGACGTGATAAAAGTATGCCGTTTTGTTTGCGTCAACACTCCGTGGCGCGCATCGATCAGAATGATCGCCAGGTCGGCGGTTGAAGCGCCGGTGGCCATGTTCCGAGTGTACTGCTCGTGCCCCGGCGTGTCCGCAATAATGAACTTGCGCCGGGCCGTCGAGAAATACCGATAGGCAACGTCGATCGTGATCCCCTGCTCCCGTTCCGCCTTCAAACCGTCGGTAAGCAGGGCCGGATCGAAAGCACCACCGGTCGTACCATGCACCTTCGAGTCGCGTTCCAAGGCGGCCAGTTGATCCTCATAGATCATTTTGGAATCAAACAGCAGTCTTCCGATCAGCGTGCTCTTTCCGTCATCCACACTGCCACACGTCAGGAATCTGAGAAGTTCCTTGTTCTCGTGCTGCGTCAAATAGGCGTCAATGTCTGTGGCAATCAGGTCGCTTTGGTGTGACATGCGGATTTCGGTTGGCTGAGGTTGCAGTCCGCTCGGACAGTGGATCGAATCGGGAACCGGCGCATCGCAAGTGCGATCAGAAGTAGCCTCGCTTCTTCTTCTCTTCCATGCCGGCGCCCCCTTCGTCCTGGTCGATCAAACGGCCCTGACGTTCAGACGTCTTGGTCAACAACATCTCTTGAATAATCTCGGGCAACGTGGTCGCTTCCGATTCCACCGCGCCGGTCAAAGGGTAACACCCGAGTGTACGGAATCGCACTCGCTTCGTCTGAGGCACCTCGCCCGGGTTGAGCCCCAGGCGGTCGTCGTCGACCAGCACCATAACGCCGTCTCGCTCGACGACCGGTCGTTCAGCCGCAAAGTAGAGCGGAACAATCGGAATCTTCTCCAAATGGATGTACTGCCAGACATCCAACTCCGTCCAATTACTCAAGGGAAACACGCGAATGCTCTCGCCCCGATTCACCCGAGCGTTGTACAGGTTCCACAATTCCGGTCGCTGGTTCTTCGGATCCCAGGCGTGGTGGCGATCACGGAACGAAAAGACGCGTTCTTTGGCCCGGGACTTTTCCTCGTCGCGCCGCGCACCACCAAAGGCCGCATCAAAGCCGTACTTGTCCAGAGCCTGCTTCAAAGCGTCCGTCTTCATCAACTCCGTGTGCTTCTCGCTGTCCTCGAGGGGATGGATACCGACCTTCTGACCCTCCTCGTTGGTATACACCAACAGGTCCAACTCCAGTTCCTGGCGGACGTACGACTCGCGAAATGCGATCATCTCGCGAAACTTCCAGGTCGTATCGACGTGCATCAGAGGAAACGGGGGCTTGGCCGGATGGAAAGCCTTGAGCGCCAATTGCACCATGACCGACGAGTCCTTGCCGATCGAGTAGAGCATGACGGGATTGTGGAATTCGGCCGCCACCTCGCGCAGAATGTGGATGCTCTCGGCCTCGAGTTGTTTCAGATGCGTGAGATTGTATTGAGTCATCGCCCGTACTTGTCCGTGACTGTCGGTCGGTCATCCGCTCGGAACCCCAGCGTGACCCGCCCCGCGACGCGTTGCCGCGCAAATATCATCGATGGAACTCCAGCGCTAACAATGCTTTACATTGATTCACACGCCGCGAGACACGCGAAGTATAGGAGATCCCGCCGAACGGCTCAACCACACTCGCGCAATCCCGGGTCGGTCGGGTGCAGCAACGGGCTTCCGTAGCGGTTGGGCTGAGCAAGGTGTTCACTGGAGATTCCAACAG
>CAYNDU010000620.1:0-3385 GCA_964395615.1 uncultured Pirellulaceae bacterium
CTCACAAGCCTCATGAACGGATCGGTTGTCTGCTTGCGCCCTGATGGTCGACCCCGGCTCGCGCCGGCCGAAGGCGTCGACGCGCAGCCGTTACCGACAACCGCTAGCTCATTTCAAGAAACGCACCGGCATCCCGATTTTCAAGTCCTGCAACAGATAAAGGTCGACAGCTCGAAACTCGGTTATCGACTCGAGAGCAAATCGCGTGATGGCGGTTTGGCCCTGATGCCTCTTGCTTCTCCAGTGAAATCCGGGCAATCGACATTCGTGCTCAAGATACGGCCGCGCCCGGGGGCGTCTCCGCCGACTCCAGGTAACGGCTTTTTTGCCCTTGGACCGAAACCCGACGCGAAACAACTGGTCAAGTGCGGTTTCCGGATCAGCGGCCAGCGACTTTACATCGTCACGGGACCTTTTTCGGCCGGGGTGAGTAAAAGTGTGCCGGTTCGCGTCCAGGCCAACGAGTTGGTCACATTGAAAGTCACGGTGGATCTGGAGCAACGTATGATCACGGTTGCCATGAAAGATAGCCAGGTCTCAGGGCCGTTGCCGGAGGCTTGGACAGAGATTTCGTGGATCGGATACTGCATTGCCAGTGTGGAGGCCGAATTCAGCCCGATCGAGACGACACGATCCGATGATCGACCATGAACGACCGACCCATTGGATCACCGCGCCCGTGCAAAGACTACTCGCTCGTGCGCACGATGACGCCCTTAGGGTGAATTTGCTTCAGACGACAATCGAATGTCCGGGAAAGAAGTTGGGCGATGGCCATGGCCTGTTCTTCGTCGCCCTGTTCCCAAACGGGAAAATCGAGCTTTCCACTGAGGCCATGGATCGTCACGTCCCACGACCGCCAGGAGGCGCTCGAGTGCGTGCTCTGCGAATTGCGTGAAATCAAGACCTCGCGAATCGTCACGTCGTCAATGTCTTCAAACGATCCACTTCGAGTTCTGACAAAGGGTCGCAGACCGCTCCTTAACTCCCACTCACGCACATCCAAACCCAACGTGATTCGCTTGACCCAAAGGGCAAACATGCCGGCGATGACCAGCACCGGTAGCCCTACCATTAGCGTTGCGAATGAGAAGAGCAGGCCGAACAGTCCGATCCAAAACGCGGCCAGGCCATTCCGTTGGATCAGTGTTACCTTCCGATCTCGGATGACGACCCGGGTCCGATAAGTATTGCCGGGTGCGAGCAGGGTCTGGCAATCGTGCATCGTCAATCGACAACGGTTACCCGACGTTACAGACCGCACAATCATTTTTTTCGCTCTCAACGAACACGGGATTCGATCAGGGCAGCCGCTCAACAAGTCTAGGTTACCGATTCACCATTCCGAGGGCATCCATTGAGGAAATCTCCCCAGGCAAACCGGCGACGGTCCGTGTCCGGTCGCCTGGTCGGACCGTGCCGTTCATGTCCGTCAAAGTTGTCGGCCGAAACCGACCATTCGTCGATGACCCGATACGATACAAGACGCCGATCTCGCGTTGCGGCGTCGTGCCTGGCGCTGATCCTGCACGTGAACGCGCGGGAGTTGAGTCGAGCCGACTTTTCGGGTGAATGTGAGAACGCCCTGCGTGGCAACGCGCTCTGTGGACGGAGCGGTGCCAATTGCAAGTGTCGAGCGTAGTGGGTGATGCAATACGAATTAATCGTCGCAGGGTGTGTCGCGGAAAGTTTCTGCAAAGTGGAGCAGGAGCATCTGGATCTCGGCGCACCGGTCGCTCAAGTCGCCTCGGTCCTGGCAAGCCGAGTCGAGGTCTTCGCAGAATCGGTCGATGACCGGGTTCACCAATTCCGGCGACTCGGCCAGGGAGTGACGCAGGTTTGCAAAGTCCCGATTCAATGTCGTGACCAGTGGTCGTGTTTGCGACCGTTGTTTGAGTTCCGTGCCTAACTCGGCTAATCGACCACCGATTTGAAACAGGGCCACGTACCGGTCCGATTCTGCGCCCGGTGGGTCCTCCACGGCGGCGGATGCCCATCCAGCTGATCCGGTAGGAGAATCGACGCTCGTCACGTGACGGCTGGCGACCAGGGGCAGCACCTCGTCGCTCGCATCGAATGGGTTGTTCGGAACCTCATGATCGTCCAAGTCGTCCGTGCCCATTGCCTCATGATCCTGTTCCCAGTGTTCCTGCGAAATGTAGGCCGAAAAGACAAACTCGTTGTCCATATTGCACCCGTCAAAATGGACAAAACATGGACCCGATTGGTCCGCCAACATCTGGCACAGTGGGCAATCGTCGTCCGCCATTCGGGCCTCCCCAGAGACCGTTAACGGAATCCGCTGTCGCTCAGAATGGATCACTTGGGCTGGGCAGAAGTCTCCGGGGCCATCGATGGGTGTTCGTAACCACTGGTCACGAACCACCACCAAATCACGGCGCAGATTCAATTCCGAGATCGTCGGATCCCGTTCCACCCGGGTCAGCCCTTCGTTAATCAAGTGCCGTACCAGGTCGTAGTACATAATCCACTCGTGAGTTCCGAACCCAAGGTGACGATAGGCGTACGACTGAACGGAAAGTCCGGGCGGGCACGGGGCACCACACTCCCACTGACGCGCACGGTCTTCGATGTCCGTTGTGATGTGGTGGTAGTCTGCCAGGAGAAACGCCCGGGGTGTGTTGTCGTGGAGACTCGCGCGGGGCGTGGATAGCCAGTCACGGTGGATCGCGACAATACGTCGCTGCAAGAGATCATTGGATTCCTCGATACATCTCCCGGCCAGGTAGGGCACCAGGTCATCGTAGATGGCTGCCGAAACGTCCACCGGTGACTCGCTCTCCCGCAGCCGGCGCCGTTGTTCGGCTCGCCGGTGCCAGTTGGAGATCGTGGAACTAATCTGCCAATAGGTTGAAAGATCGTACGACCGGTTGACGGTCTGACGGTTGGGTTCGCCGATAGGAACCACAATGCCGCCAGGTTCGATCGGCTCGCCCCGTGTCGTCCAGACAATCAGGCGAGCCGCGAGGTCGATGACCAGCGCGCCGCTCGTGCCGCTCCCTTCGCGCTCCCCCGGCTTCCATTGGGAAAAGAAGTCACGGGCTGTTGATTTGCGACAAGTGAACCGAGCCAGCCCATACTCCAGTTCGTCGATCGTGTCGGGGTCGGCGCTTAGCCCAGCCACGATGCACCTCGCGACCTGCTCGGATACTCCGTCGTGGACCGATCGTTCCCGATCGCGGACGATCGCAATGATTTCGGGCATCTGTTCAGACATTGTCGCCTCGGCCTTGCATGAGAGTGTTGGTCGCTGTGAGTCGCGTTGTCCCGGCATCGAGGAAGGGGGGAGTACACGGGCAATGCGCCCCCTTCCCCGTACTCTGTCGATCTCGCGGCCCAGCGTTTCCAGCTTGCCGCCCATGCC
>CAYNDU010000621.1:0-3383 GCA_964395615.1 uncultured Pirellulaceae bacterium
ACCACGGGCAAGGCTGCCCGTGGCAACGAAAGGTACACGCATTCCCGTACCTACGGGCAGCTTTGCCCGTAGGAGACGGGTTTTCCCTGCGCTGCGGTTGGGCTCGGCGGTCAATTTCAGCGGCGCGAGGTGGTTCGTCGTTTCGCGTTCGGCATTCCGGGAGGCGTGGGCTATTTCTCGAGCAGATTTGTGATCCATTTCAACGGATTGAACCCACGGCTCTGTTGCGGGGTTCGGGATTCGTGGATATCCAGAAGAACGCCGTAGTCCTTGTTCCGCAACATTTCGCAGCCGATCACGTACCCCTCACTGGACTCAACTTGCCAGCAGACTTTGCCGCGGATTGCCAGGATGCGGTCCCGGTCGAGTTCGATTCTCAGCTCGGCACGATCGCCCACCTTGGCCTGCGTGTCGGACAGAACACAGAACCCGCCTTTCGAGAAATTCAGTACCCAGGCCGCAGCCAACTCCTGCTTGAGTTCGAACTTTACGGTCATCCTCAACCAAGTCTGGTCTCGCTCATGTTTGCGACGCTCGAGAATGCCGCCCTGGGCGAATTCCTGCAACGTCTGCTCGGGCATGGGCGGCTGAAATCGGCAGCCGACCCACCATTGTCCGTTATTGGTCGGAGTGGTCCAGCAGACGGCGCCTGCGACCGTGATGGTCCGACGCATGCGTTTGATGCAGAGTTGCAGCGAGAGGATGTCGAGTACGTTCAAGGGCGCGGCGGTGCGGAGCTTCGCGCCGCCGGTCGAGATGTCGATCAACTCGGCGTCGGTCGACTCCAATCCGGACTCGCCATCGCGTTCGACGAGCACTTCAATCTCGTCGTCCGATGCCAGACTGTAACGAGGTGCTCGGCTAATTAGCTCTTGAATAATGTCCACAACGGCCTACCGTCCTAAAGGAGATGGATCTCGATTCGACTCTAGAATATAGGTCGCCGCTGCCGAGCGCACCGTTGTTTTTTCGCCCGTCGGTCTTGTTGACGGTGGCGGTTGTAGGAATATTGGCGGCGCCATTGGCCGAGGGAGGCAACCAGGGGCGGGACGGACCCCGTGATCGTGGCACGCTCGTCTGGAGCGAGCATTGGACGCGGGACAAGAAAACTTGGCTTGTGGGGGGATGGGGCGGCTCGGATTGGGTATAATTCCTCCTGGCCCCGACGCTGGTTGTCGGGGGAGCTGTGTTCTGCGGGGGGCCCGGTCATGTTAGTTCGCTGTCCGAATTGTTCGCACGCGATTGAGGTGGTTGACGATCGCGAATTTGACGAGATGAGCTGCCCGTCTTGCGGTAGTCGATGGAGCTTGTCGGGGGCCGACGAGCAGACGGCTACGTTGACGATGGCGGACCAGATCCCGGCACTCAAGCATTTCAAGTTGATTGAGATGCGCGGGATGGGGCAGTTCGGTCGGGTTTGGAGGGCGATTGACACGCAGTTGGAACGCGAGGTGGCGATCAAGTTACCTCACGTTGAGCGTCAGACGCCTGCGGAGGCCGCGTTCTTTCTGCACGAGGCCCGCTCGGCCGCTCAATTGTCCCACGAAAACATTGTGCGTGTGTTAGAAGTGGGGCGCGAGCAGGACCGGGTCTACATTGTCAGCGAGTACATTGATGGTCTGACGTTGCGGCAGTGGATTCGAACGCACGCTCCGGATTACCAGGAATCGGCTCGGGTAATATCGATCATCGGTCGAGCGCTCCAACATGCGCACGACCAGGGCATCATTCACCGCGATCTGAAGCCGGCCAACATCTTGATCGACGGCCGCCAGCAGCCACACGTGACCGATTTTGGACTCGCTCGGCGCGAAGGGCATGACGCCACGATAGCGGCCAGCGGACAGATAGTGGGCACACCAGCCTATATGTCTCCCGAGCAGGCCGGCTACGGGAACACGGTGGACCATCGCACCGACGTCTATGCACTGGGCGTCATATTGTACGAGATGTTGACCGGCCAACGGCCATTCCGCGGTGGTTCGCGAGTACTGATGCACCAGATCATGCATGACGAGCCGCGTAGCTTGCGGTCACTTGACAAGCGGATCCCGAAGGATCTGGAAGTCATCTGTCTGAAGGCGATGGCCAAGCGCGTCGATGAGCGTTACCTGTCGGCCGGTGAAGTGGCGGACGATCTCGCCCGGTTTTTGGATGGCGAACCGATTAAGGCGCGACGTACTCCTTCCCTGGTCCGCGCCTTCCGATGGACTCGGCGCCATCCCGCCGCGGCCGCTCTCACGTTGCTGGTCGCAGCGGTGGCCGTCCTGTTGCCGCTCGCACTACGCGACCGTCAGCCGGAGATCAGCCCGACATCGCGCATGATTACTCTGGCCACCGAGCCGCCCGGAGCGACGGTGGTCCTGGTACCGATGGACGATCGTTCCGGTGTGCCCCAGTTCGATCGAAAGATCGAGGCCGGTGTCAGCCCGATCGAGACGCGGTGTGAACCTGGATTCTACCTGGTGGTGGCCTACAAGAACGACCACTTCTTTCACGAGGTATTGCGACATGTTCCGGCCAGGCATGAAAAGCTGGCGGGAATCTACCCGCACCTGGCATTTACCTTGGACGGCACGGTCGCTCAGCTGCCACCGGTTAAGTTGTTCGATTCCAAGTCCTCGGCCGACCGGACCGTTGGTGTGAAGGGCGGTTCGTTTTTGATGAGCAGCACGGACCTGACCACCGAGATCACTCGAGTCGTCCCCGACTTTCTATTGGACCGAACCGAGGTGACCGTGGAGCAGTATCGCGACGCTGTTGGCGCGTTGCCTCATAATCTGGCTCGTACGGATCCGCCGGGGGATGAAGCGTTGAGTGCAGTGACCTGGGATGAGGCGGTGGCATACGCCGAGCGGGTCGGCCAGCGATTGGTGCTGGACGACGAGTTTCAGTACGTGGCCACCAAGGCGGGAAATGAGATGATTGGTGCTGCCTGGCGCCGGGGCGAGGCGCCCGTTCCCGGCCCCGTACTGAGCGACGCTTTCGATCGACTCGAATGGCCGGCGCTTGACGAACCGATCGTGGGAATGCGCTCAAATGTCGTCGAATGGACGGCCAATTGGTGGGCGGGGCAGTCGACGGCCTTACAGAACCGGGTGGTCCGTGGTGGTTATGTTCTGGTGGAACCAGGGCCGGACGCCGAACCGATCAACTACAGCCGCCCCGCCGCGCGAATGATCTACTACGCACCGCTATCAACGCCGCAGCTCGGCTTCCGCTGCGCTCGCAGCAAGCGTCCAACGATCAATGCCGATCGCTACGTGCATTGATCGGCTTCGTGCAAGGATCGATTGGGTCTGAGCGATGCGGGATGGGCTGACGAGCACGGGGTGCAGGAACGGGCTCGCGTAGCGGTTGGGCTGAGCAAGGTGTTCACTGGA
>CAYNDU010000622.1:0-3364 GCA_964395615.1 uncultured Pirellulaceae bacterium
CGTGGCTTCGCCAGCGCACTGACCCTGGGCTAAATACGGACGGCCTTCCAGGCCTTGCGACACGTCGGCATGATTCGGTCTTCCCGATTTGCCAACCACGGGCGACACGCCAGACGTGGCGGTCTCCTTGCCCATCAGCGCATCGGCGCGGGGGGTTCATCGGCGTCATGAGACTCGTACCATGTGGCAAGAGGCCGGTGGCTGAGCATCGCAGAAAAAGCGAGAATTCTGCTCATGCGGACTTGGCAAAGGGAGGTATCGGGCACTCGTTATGACACAATCGGCAACAACAGACGCGACCCCTGGGCGACGGATCATGGTGACCGGTGCCACCGGTTTCATTGGCAAACATGTTGTGCGTGCGCTGTGCGATCGGGGCGATCACGTTCGGACATTTGGGCGGAATCAAGAAGTGCTCGACCAGTTGGCCTCGTGGGGCTGCGAGGTCGTGCAAGGAGATCTACGTGACGCCGAGTGCGTTGCTCGCGCCTGCCAGGACATGCACGTCGTCTGCCATGCCGGTGCCCTCTCTTCGCCCTGGGGCCGAGCACGTGATTTCCATGCCTGCAACGTCTTGGGAACTGAGAACGTGCTGGCAGGCTGTCGCAGCCATTCGGTTGCGCGCTGCGTGTACATCTCTTCGCCCAGCGTAACGTCCCGAGATGCGGAGATGTTGGAGCAGCGCGAGGACGCCCCTTTTCCCCGCCGCGCTATCTCGCGATACTCGGCCAGTAAACAGCGTGCCGAACAGCTCGTGCGGGCTGCGTCCTGGTCCGGGTTCGACCGGGTGATTCTGCGGCCGAAAGCGGTCTTCGGACCCGGTGATCAGGCGCTCTTGCCCCGCCTCTTGAGGTCAGCCAAACAAAATCGCCTGCGCCAAATCGGAGACGGCAGGAACCGAGTCGACTTGACATACGTGGGCAACGTCGTCGATGCGGTATTGGCGGCCATCGATCGCTCGGAGGCCGCGGGGCAGACGTTCCTGATAACCAACGACGAGCATCCGGTTATCTGGGACATTATTCGGGCCGTTTGCCGCGAACTCGGGTATCGCGATGATTTCGGCAGTCTGCCGGCCCCGGCGGCCCGGGCGGTAGCGACGGGGATGGAATGGATCGCACGAATGACGGGAGCCGAACCGCTGATGACGCGATACGCCGTTATCATACTGGCTCGGTCGCAGACCTACGATATTTCACTCGCCAAACAACTTTTGAAATATCGACCTCGAGTGTCGATTGCCGAGGGAATTGACTTGACCTTGGCATCTCTGCGAGAATCATGACGGCGTCCATCCGGGGATCGGACTCCCGGCAACTCGCTCACATTCTGAGGCATGCCCGTTCATGGATTCCGATCACTGCCGTCTACATGTACTTGACACGGGCTATTGCTGGGCCTCGGAACATCACATACGAAGCGGTGCACCGCGCCGACGCGTGCGGTGCCATGCGCTCGTGGCGTTGTACCATCATCCCACCGAGGGTTGGATTCTCTTTGACACGGGTTACGCGCCACGGTTCCTGGAAGTCACTCGACGTTTTCCACAGTCGCTCTATCGCCGAGTGCTGCCGGTCGAGATACCGAGCGAATCGTCGGTTGTGCGGCAGTTGCCGGGGCTGGGGCTTCAGGTTTCCGATATTCGTCACGTCATCGTGTCGCATTTTCACGGTGACCACGTGGCGGGATTGCTCGATTTCCCCGAGGCCACGATCGTCTGTGCCCGATCGGCGTACGAACACTTGCGTGGTCGGCGAGGCGTGAGAGCCCTGGCAAAAGCCTACCTGCCGGACCTCGTACCGGCGGATCTGCCGCAACGGGCCGACTGGATTGCCGACTTTCCCGACGACCATCTGCCGGGCATCGGTGCAACCCGGGATCTTTTTGGTGACGGCTTGCTCCGAATCGTCTCCTTGCCGGGCCACTCGCGGGGTCAGATCGGCGCCGTCGTTCGGGTTGAGGAATCGACGTTTTTCCTTGTCGCCGACGGCTGCTGGCAACGAGACGCTTATCGACTGAGGCAGCCCCCCCATTGGCTCACGCATCTCTTCGTGGATAACGTGGACGCGATGCACCGAACGTTGACCGGAATCGGCGAATTCCACCGGGCGTGCCCGCGCACCGTCATCGTACCCACTCATTGTCCGGAGGCACGGGCCGAGTTAGTCGCACATCCCGCCAGGATTCAGGATGTTCGCCCGCACACGGGGGCAACCGGATGATGAAACGCGTGGACTTGCCTGGACGAACGGAGCGACCCTGGGTTATAACGTCGCGCCGGGACGGGCGGTTCCGAAACGGTCGTGTTGCCGACCGTGCCGGCTGGAGTTTGAACCGACGTTGAGTGCCAAGTAAACGATGACGAGTTTTGGGATGACAATGGCAATTCAGTTTCTTGGTCTGGGCCACTATCTCCCCGACCGCGTTATCACGAATCGCGAACTCGCTGCCAAGATGGATGTCTCGGAAGACTGGATCGCCCGAACGACGGGTGTCATGGAACGCCGACGTGTGTCGAGCGAATCGACGGCCGATATGGCGGCAGAGGCTGTGCGCCGTTCCGTTGAGCGGGCCGGTGTGGACGCGTGTAGTATTCGACTGCTCTTGAGCGCGTGTGCCGGCCGGCAGCAGACGATACCTTGTACGGCCGCCATCATTCACTCGCAACTCCGTCTGCAGACCGAGACGTTCGCCTTCGATGTTGACGCAACGTGCCTCGGCTTCCTCGTGGCGTTGACAGTTTCCGGAGCCCTGATGGAACAGGGTGATTATGAATTCGCGGCGATCGTCAGCAGCGAGCTATCAAGCGGAACGCTCGATTATTCTCAACCGGAGAGCGCGGTGTTGTTCGGCGACGCGGCAGCGGCTGCGATTGTTGGCCGAGCGCCGGCCGGATCGGCCAGTCGAATTGTACTAAGTAAGTTCAGCACGATCAGCGAGGGTGCCGACCTTGCGGCGATTCGCGGAGGTGGTACGTTGCACCATCCGAACCTGGAAAGCACGACTCCGGAGATGAACTTATTTCAGATGCGCGGTCCGGCGATCTTCAAGCTGGCCACCCGAAGGATGGACAAGTTCCTCGAACGTTTCTTCGACGAACTGAACTGGGACCGGAGCGAAATCGACGCGATTGTCCCTCACCAGGCCAGCGGCATGGCGACTCGACAACTTACCAAACGTTACGGTTTTCGTGCCGAGCAGATTCTGAGCAACCTGAGCCACCGCGGAAATTGCGTGGCGGCATCCGTGCCGCTGCTACTGAGCGAATCGGTCGAGAATGGCCGGATCGCCCGTGGTGATCGCGTCTTGCTGCTGGGTACGGGTGCCGGGCTGACGCTGGGCGCCGTCGCTTTGGTGTTCTAAT
>CAYNDU010000623.1:0-3352 GCA_964395615.1 uncultured Pirellulaceae bacterium
TCGACGGCCGAAGGGCAGGTCGTTGTGGTGGCCACGGCGTGCAGCCCTTTGTCGGTCGATCGCGAAGCCACACCGCCCGCCCCCTGGTCGGCAATGGCAACATGGCCCAGCTTTCCGCCACTCGTCCAGGGCATCTTGCGGACCGCCGCCGGACGCCGTTCCGGCATTCGAAATGTGGTGGTCGGCGAGTCCCTGCGTCACGCCGGAGGTGCCGCGGCCGTTCGGTCCGCCATTACGGTGACCGATCCGCGCAAACAGTCACGTCGTGTGACAATGACATCCGGCTCATCGAATGTCGAGTGGATATATGGCGAAACTGCGTACGGTGGAATCTATACGGCACGACGGAAAGGTGATGTAACGTTCGAGCAACAATTCGCGGTCAATGTCGATACGCGAGAGAGTCAACTTGACCACGTGGATGTCGAGGCGTTACCCCATGCGTTTCAAGCGAAGACAGCTGCGGTAGCGAACGACGTGCCGACGGCCACACGGGATGAGAGCCATCTGTTTCGAATATTCTTGGCCGTGGTGCTCGGGCTGCTCTGTTTTGAGAGTCTGCTGGCCTGGTCGCTGGGACGACGGGCAGGTGGGTAGTGCGAGCTACCGACGTTAGCGTGCGCATCGGACGATTCACGACATGAAGATTGAATAACGCGAAAAACTCGGCCGGAATCGGATCGTCCACACCCTGTGTCCGACGCCGTGGCCGACGGACTTCGTGGCAAGAAACTAAAGGGTCAGCTGCCGGCTGAGGACTCTCGGTCCGATGACGGGCCTGGAAATATGGGTTTAAGGGTGGGAAGAAGAAGCACATGATCGATTGGTGGCAACGACTGTTCCATTCCACAGCGGGCGCTAATGGCGTTCGGTCCGGAGAGGGTGTCGAGGTCACGTATGTTCACAGCTGGCCTTGGCCACCCTGGATCACAGTTGTCTTTCTATTGCTGGTCGCCGTGGCGGTCGCCTGCGTCTACCTGCGCGAGCCGGGCAAACCTGGCTGGGGACGTCGGCTTGGAATGGCCGTCATGCGTTGGACATTGATCGCCCTGGTTACACTGATGCTCTATGGGTGGATGCGTGATCGCTACCAGACCGATTTGCCCGACCTGGTGGTTGTTATTGACGATTCGGCAAGCATGGCCGTCGAGGACCACTATGGGGCGCCGGCCCAACGTCGAGCCATGAAGGCTCGGATGACGGCGTTCCCGGATCAGAGCGCGTCGCGCATTCGCGTGGCGGCCAGCCTTCTGTCGCCCAATGGAGCCGAGTGGCTCGAGAAACTGGCCCGCCGGTATCGGCTCAAGGTATTCATGCTCGGCAGGACCGTGCGACTGGCCGCCGGTCATCGTGCGGGGGACGAAGAGCAGTGGTTGCGGACACTCAGCGCCGAGGAACCTGTGAGCCGCCTGGGAGACGGGCTGCAGGAGATACTACAGCACCAGCGAGGGCGACCGACGGCCGCGATAGTGCTGCTCACCGACGGCATCGTTACCGAAGGCAAATCAATTCATGAAGTTGCCCACGAGGCACGAAGAAAACACGTTCCTCTCTTCCTGGTCGGCATTGGTGACGAGCGCCCTCCGCGAGATATTCAGTTAAGTGACCTCCTGGTCGACGACGTGGTCTTTCTGGGCGACGTCGTTCACTTCGATTTCAAGCTGACGGGCACAGGTTTTGACTCACAACCGGTCAGACTGGTTTTGCGTAATCGAGCAACGGGCGAAATCCTCGACGAGCGCATCGAGACGGTCGATGGCTCGGGTCAGATCGAAAGCCAGAGACTCGCCTATCGACCGCAGGCCGAGGGCACGTTTGAACTGGAAGTTGGGGCCGAACCTTTGGAGGAGGAATCCAACGTTGATAACAACCGCCTGTCACGAGTCGTCACGGTACGCGATGAGGTGATTCGAGTGCTGTACGTCCAGGAGTATCCCAACCTGGAGTATCGGTATTTGAAGACGCTTCTGGAGCGCGCTTTGAAGAGGAGCGGCGGCAAGGCTCTCGATTTGACCACGCTTCTCCAGGAGGCGGATCCCGATTTCGTTGACCTGGACGAAACCGCCCAGCGCGTATTCCCGGTGAGCCGTGATGCGCTGTTTCAATATGACGTAGTCATTTTTGGAGATGTGAATCCAGCTCAGCTGAGCCGGCCCGTCTTGGACAACCTGTCGGCCTTCGTAAAAGATCGGGGGGGCGGCGTCCTTTTTGTGGCCGGGACAAGGCACACACCGTTGGCCTATCGCGACACGGTGCTCGAGGACCTGTTTCCATTCGATTTGGCCACGGCCTCACTCCCCGACCCCCAGTCACTGCTGGACGACTCGTTTCACGTCGAGCTGACGACACTCGGGCAGGCCAGCCCTCCGTTGCAACTGAACGACGAGGAGGAGGTGAATGCCCGTCTGTGGAATGGACTTCCTCAACTTCGATGGCTCCTGAAAATCGAGGACGTTCGCCCTGCCGCTCGATGTTGGGTCCAGCAGGCCACGACCGATCGATCGACTCCGCGACCGGTCGTGCTGAGCCAGTTCGTCGGAGCCGGCAAGGTCATTTTCCAGGCGACAGATGAGAGCTATCTGTGGGCACGAGCAGATGGCGACGATCAGTATTTTGAAAAGTACTGGTTGCAGATGATTCGGTATCTTAGTCGCTCGAAGTTGCTCGGCGGCAACCGCACCGTTGAACTGGTGGCGGATCGAATGGAGTACTATCGCGGGGAAGCCGTGCCGCTGCGAGTCCGTTTTTTGGACGAGCGCATGGCTCCGGCCGAGGACGATGAGGTTGTCGTGCTGGTTGAACGCCAGGGTGGAAGACGCCGGCGGATCACGTTGCAACGCGATCGGACACGTCGAGGTGTGTTCATCGGCGCAGCGAGCAATCTGCCCGACGGAACGTTTCGCGCCTGGATCCTTCGGCCCAGCCTGGACGGTCAACCTCCGTCTCGAGTTTTCCAGGTTGTCCCTCCACCGGGCGAGAACGCGAGGCTGGCGATGGATGCACTTGAATTGAAACAGGCGGCCTCCACGTCACAGGGTCACTTCTACACGATCGTCGACGCGCGCGACATGCTGAACGACCTGCCCCCCGGCCGACAAGTCCGAATCGGAAAACTCCCGTCCGAACCTATTTGGAACTCCAACGTATTGATCGGACTGGTCGTCCTGCTGTTGATCGGTGAGTGGCTGGGACGAAAACGATTCGGCTGGACATAGTTTCCCTTCGACGGCAGCGTCGCCCTTCGACGGCAGGGTGCCGTACGCGACGGCGAAGTTCCTACACAATCGTCTTGTGAAGCCGGGTGCAGGAACGGACTTTTTTTAGGTGGACGTATTCAGCGCGATCTTGACGT
>CAYNDU010000624.1:0-3347 GCA_964395615.1 uncultured Pirellulaceae bacterium
CGACCGGACGAGCTCCGCGCCGTCTCGACGCTCATTCGACGTACGGCCGGCCATTTTGGCTCGGCCGGTGGGGTAGAAAAAGGGAACGTGAAGCGATAGGTTTGGTCGAAGGTCCCGTCAGAACGGCGGCGGGTCCGCGGGCGGCTCCATGAGATGAAGGGAAACACCAGGATGACCGATTCGGATATCGATGTCGGCTCGTGCCGAGGGCGACAGAAGCGGCTACTCGCCGAGATGGAACGGCTGGAATTAGACTGGGTGGTGGTCACGCAGCGTGAACATGTTCAGTGGCTTGCCGGGCCTCGCTACGCTTGGATGTTTCAGCCATCGGCGGCCCTTTCGGCCGACGGACAGATGATCGTCGTTGCGCCGAATTCCCGTCCGGATCCCTGTGCGGCCGATGTTCTTCTGTCCTATGAAGCCCAATGGGACGCGACGTTGCGCAACGACCAGCGGCGAGCGTCGGTCACCGTGCTGCGCTCGGCTCTGCCTCAATCGCTTGCCGGGCGTATCGGCGTGGAGAGCTCCACATTTCCTCTTGATCTGTTCGATCCGAAAGTGGAGTGGGTAGATATCGAAGGACCCTTGTATCGGCTCCGCCGACGCAAGGATCGTGACGAGCTTGGCCTACTGATGAAGGCAATCGCCGCCACCGAAAAGATGTATGAGCGTGCTCGCGAGATCATCGAGCCGGGAGTCATGGAACTGGACGTCTTCAATCAACTGCAGGCCGTCGCCGTCGATGAACTGGGCGAGATGCTGACCGGCACCGGCAATGATTATCAGTGCGGGTCGGCCGGTGGACCCCCTCGAGCCGGGCGCCGAGCGGCCGCAGGTGAATTGTATATCCTCGATCTGGGGCCCGCCTATCGAGGGTACTTTGCCGACAACTGTCGAACGATCGCCGTGACCGACCCGACCGAGGTTCAACTGAAGGCCTGGTCGGAGGTCGTGCAGGTTTTCGAATTGGTGGAGAGTTCCGTTCGGGCGGGAACACGTGCCGCGGAAATCTATAATCAGGTCAGAGGACGGCTCGACACGGCGGCGACCGGCCGTTTCACGCATCATCTCGGACATGGAATTGGACTGTTTCCCCACGAAGCGCCCCATCTTAATGCGCACTGGGACGATCGATTTGAGGTCGGGGATGTCTTTACCGTCGAGCCGGGGCTCTATGCACCGGAATTGAATGCCGGGCTGCGTATCGAGAATAATTACGTGGTCACTGAAACGGGGGTCATCTGCTTGACGTCATTTCCGATGGAGTATTAGCGCTTCGTCGATCAGATTTTTGTTCGGCAGAAGGAACAACAAGAAGAGGTGAGTAAGACACGAACGTCGTGAGTGGTGAACGCCATCAACGCCTGCGACGTTTTCTTGAAGTCGCATGAGGCGAGCACGAATCAGGAACGGCGATCCTAATTCAAGGACGGGTCGTCCGGACGCTCGATGTCTCTCATCGCCGGGGACATGATATCCATCCCGATTCGCTGCGAAACGATACTCCAAAGTTCGCCCGGGTTGGCAAACACGTCCTCGCGGGAGGCAGGTGTCGTGAGCCAGCCGCCCGCCTCCAACTCTCCGTCCAGTTGTCCACCTCCCCAGCCCGAGTAGCCGACGAACAGACGGAGCGGAGACTGGCTGGCGGCCATCAAGGGAAGAATGGCCTCTTTGGACGACGAGAAAAACACGCCGGGCAAGATTTCCGTTTCGCCATGTTCCTCGCGCGTATGCAATGCGATCAAGGGGCCTGGCACCGGGCCGCCGATGTTAATCGCCTGTGTGCACTCAACCGGCGCCTCGTCGACGAGGTCCCAAAGATCGGAGATCGTCTTCTTGCTCGGGCGATTCAATACGACTCCAAACGCGCCCTCGTCGTCGTGTTGGATCATCAGGACGACGCTGTGATAGAAATTGCCGTCCGATAGGTGGGGAGACGCGACCAGAAAATGACCGTTCGTCGATTTCATCCGACACCTCGCTAACTCTTCTTGCCGCTCCACGTCTCTTCCCAAACGCAACCGCTCCACGACCATCCTACTCCAAAACCGACCATCAGGTTGCGACTACCAGGACGAAGCTCGTCTCTTTCGCGCATCCGTTCGATCAAAATGGGCAGGGTTGACGAGACCGTGTTCCCGCAATCCTCCAGAGCGATGGGCATCTGGTGGGCGTCAAGTTTCAGACGATCGAGCAGAATCGTCATCATCTTGAGTGTTGCCTGGTGCATCAAATAGAAGTCGATCTGCTCGGCCGTGAGGCCGGCCGATGTAAGCACTTGATCGACGAGTACAGGAATCGAGTCGACAGAAAACGTAATGATCGCCGGGCCGTCCATGTACAGGTTGCTGGGCCAACGCTTCCGATGCCGAGGTTTGTGCGCGTGCTCGGGCAACCGGGCTCCGCCCTCCGTGGCCATCAGCGTATCGGCTCCGCTGCCATCGGTGCCGTACCGAAACCCGCTCAACGTCGCACGGTCGCCTGCGTCAATCAACGTGGCGGCCGCTCCGTCCCCAAAGATGGTTCGCAAACTGCGATCGGTCGGATGTATGTACTTTGAATAAGTCTCTGCCGTGATCAGCAACAGACGACGGACCGATCCCGTACGGATCAGCCCGTCAGCCATTGCCAGGCCATAAACGTAACCGGAACAGCCGAGATTGAAGTCTAACGCGCCGGCTGAGGTCGGAATTCCCAGACGATCCTGCATCAGACAGGCCGTCGTCGGCAGAGGGTAATCGGGTGTTTGCGTGCAGAATAACAGAAAGTCAATGCTGCTTGGGTCAATGTCGTAACGCTCGAACAACCGTTGAGCCGCCAGGACGCCCAGGTCCGATGCACATTGGTCGGGAGCGGCAATATGCCGCTCTCGAATTCCCGTTTTTTCAAAGATTAATGGCAGGTCCCATTGAGGAAATTCCGCCTGCAACTCTTCGTTCGTTTCAATTCGCTCAGGCAGATAGGTCGCCACCGGGCCGATGGACGCGTAGTTCACTTGACCACCTTTCAGTTCAATGAGCCTCGCCGACCGGTGTTTCCCCACTCAGCGCGGCCCGCGAAAGCGGAATTGCTCACGATACACCTCCTGTCTGAATCGGTCAATCGCCGCTCAGAGCTCTCTATCTGCTGTCCCAGCAAATACTTGCGCTACCCAGCGCCTACCACGGGCAAGCTGCCCGTGGCAACGGAAGGTACCCGCTCCCCCGTACCTACGGGCTGCCTAGCCCGTAGGAGACGGACTCTCCCCGCCCCGGCTCGCAGGAACGACGGCACCCTGATCGGCTGAAGTCGAAAAAAAACGTCTTGACGCACCAGGCCGGTTGCATACAATCCGCAGGCCGATCTGG
>CAYNDU010000625.1:0-3337 GCA_964395615.1 uncultured Pirellulaceae bacterium
GAACGTCAAGATCGCGCTGAATACGTCCACCTAAAAAAAGTCCGTTCCTGCACCCTCCCGGGTGTTCGCCTGGTGTTGGCGCGTGTTCGGATTCGACGAGAAACAGCTATCACCACGACGATCGGACGAAATAGCTCACTTCTCCCTCCCGCGAAGGCGTTTCGCCAATGTCGTTCGCCTCGCGGTGAAGCAACGATCAAACTTGCCGGGGGAAAACGAGTGTCCGGGCGACCAGTTCACCCGATCCGCACGTGCTATCCGGCTGTGATCGCACCGCGGCAGCCCGATCCGGCTCCTGCCGTACAGCCATAACAGTATTGGCCGGTAACAATTCGCCGAGAGCTTAACCGCCTGGCATCAAATTGGCGAATGTTGCGAGGCATGCCGTCGCTCAACGCAACGTTTAACATCTGGTTGAAATCACAGTCGTAGAGGTTTCCCTCCCAATCGACCGATACGGTCGTCCTGCACATCACGCCTGCCGCCGCGGCGGGATTGAACGCGTCGATGAGCGTGCGTTGGTATTCGCTGTACTGGCCCGTGTTGAGCAAATGGTCCAGGAACCGGCTGATGGGCATGTTGGTGATGGTGATCAGTCGAGTGAATTGCAGATCGTATCGTTCAGCCAGCTCGCGCCGGTACGTGGCCTCGAGAGGCCCTTGGGCCGGGGGAAGGCCGGCGCCGACCGGATTGTACACCAGCGTCAACTGCAAACCGGTACCCGAGCAACCATAGCCGATGGCATTGAGTCGCCGCAGTACGTCGATCGATCGCTGGAAGGCCCGGTCACCCCGTTGCGCATCGACATTGTCCTCCAGGTAACAGGGAAGCGAAGCCACGATTTCGACCTGCTTCTCGGCCAGGAACTCAGGAAGATCGGTGTACCCCGGCGCCAGCAAAATCGTCAGGTTGCAACGATCGATGATGTGCCGACCGAGCTCTCGCAGGCTGGCGACCATCCAGCGAAAGTGAGGGTTCATTTCCGGTGCCCCGCCGGTCAAGTCGACGGTCGGTATGTCATGCTCCCGCACCACTGAGACGACTGCCTCGGCCGTCTCCCGCGTCATGATTTCCCGCCGGTCCGGACCGGCGTCCACATGGCAATGGGCACACGTCATATTGCAGAGTCTACCGAGATTGACCTGCAGCACTTCGATGCCGCTCGCGGTTAATGGCGACTGGCCGGCCGTCCGAAGCGCATCGTCGAACGGCCGTTCGCCGTCTGCCGGTTGGAGGATGTTTAGTTGATGTGCCGGATCAGCCAACTGATTCTGTTCTCGCAGCAACGTGAGTCTTGTCATTGCACCTGATACTCGATTCCGCGGTGTTATCTGCCGTCAATCCTTGCCTCCGCAGCAAGTCATTGTTCATCTAAACCTGTGTCCGCACACGCACCCGGATTCGACTCCGAATCCCTCCTTCTCCGTCAGATCTACGGGCCCTCCCCTTTGACTGCCCCTTCCTTTGCTTCCGTCGAGAGATCATGGACGTTTCCTGCCCCTTTTGGCGTTGGCGTTGGCGTTGGCGTTGTGTCAGTCTGAACGACCAGGCGAACGGTCCCGTCATGAATCGGGTTCACCGACGACCTGGTAGATTGCTCGTCGAGCGACTCGAGTGATCACCACGGTAGCGACCACTGTCATGAATAAGCCAAAAACGAAGAAGACCTGCTGCAGACGACCGCCCTGGGCCTCTCCTGCCGTAACGGCGACCAGGCTCTTGAGCGCCGAGCCGAAGTAGATGTACATCAGTGTGCCCGGTATCATGCCGATCCACGAGGCCAGAACATATTCCCGGAGTCGCACACCGGTGAGACCAAAGGCGTAGTTGAGCAGATTGAAAGGAAAAATGGGTGAAAGACGTGTGAGAAGCACGATTTTAAACCCCTGCGCTTCAACCGCCCGGTCGATGACGCGAAATCGCGGATCGCTGGATATGAGCGGTTCAATCGTCTTCCGCAGCAACGACCGACCGACCAGAAAAGCAAGTGTCGCTCCAACGACGCTGCCTACCGAGACGGCGATGCCACCTCGCACCACACCGAACAGGACCCCCGCCCCCAACGTCAGAACTGAACCCGGAATACAGAAGACGCAGGCAATAGCATAGACGCACGCCAGTAGAACCGGTCCGACCGGACCCACCGATCGGACCCATTCGAGAAAGAACGCCAGATACTGCTTCACCGGAACCAGCCAGGCGATGACAACCATGAAAGAAATCAACAGCAGCGTCAGAACGGCGCGGACCAGTGTGCTGCGCGTTCCGCTCATTGCCCGTTCAAGCTCCAGTCGTAGTCCAAATACGACACTCGGAAGCGGCCCTCGCGCACAATCTGTCGCGCCTGAGGTTCGGGCAAGTCATCGGCAAATCGGAGCAGTGCCTCCTGAGGCGTCGGTCCAAAGTCTGCGCGAAACCACTGCAGAATCGGGGACACCATAACTCGGCGCTTCTCAACGTCGATCTGAAATCTCTCGGGACTTGCAAAAAAGTCCCTTGTGTTCCTTGTCATTTGTTCTTCCAGTTCATCAGCTCGATAGGCCGAAGCGAGAAGCCGAGGGCAACCGATCGATGCACAGACAATACAGAAGTGAATCCGGGGTTCGTCCATTTTGCGCAAGATACTGTGCTCGATATCGTGCAGCGAATATCTCTTGCCGCCCACGGGTAAAAGCAGGTCTCGCCAAAGATTGTATCCAAAGGCGATCGCCGTATGATCTCGAATGCTCTTGGTCGGATAGACCTCCAGGATCCCCTGGACAGTTAGTGCGTTATAAGCGTTGATCCAAAATGCCAAAGTCGCCTCGCGACTCGCTTTCATGACCGGATCCGCCTGGCTCAGCGTCTGGAGATACGCGGACAAGGCTCCGCGATCGTCCCTCGCTTCATGCCAGCTCTGGTAGTCCACGCGCCCGTTCCGATCGACGTATTTCTTTAACAAGCGGTCCCATGGCAAATGGTCGACCTGATCAATGGAAATCGGACCGAGTCCGGGCGCACCGGGCTCGACCGCCAGATGCCGATGTTGCCTGGAAAATGCCAGATAGGCACTGGCTGATCCTAGTCCCAGGCCGGCCGCCACGACAATTAACACGAATTTTCGCATATCGGAGTCCCTCGCCCCCCTCGATATCCCTATCCAGACGACGCTCCACGCGGTCCGATCTTACACGAGGCGCCGGGATATTCCACGGTGATCGAACTGGCGGCCAAAACGAGGTCGAGAGCGGCTGGCTGCAATCGCGAGGGTCGCGGCCTGCCGACGGACGGTCAACGGCAGGAGGAGGGGTCAGGAGTCAATTGTGCGAAGCACCCTACGGGCCGTTCCGGCAATTGA
>CAYNDU010000626.1:0-3315 GCA_964395615.1 uncultured Pirellulaceae bacterium
GAACGGCCCGTAGGGTGCTTCGCACAATTGACTCCTGACCCCTTTACCCTAACCCCTTTCGGACGAACCCAAGAGGTCCAGCCACCATGAAGGCCTTCGTTGCCCTGTTCGTGCCGTTTGCTCTGCTTTCCTGTTTGGCGGCGGGCGGTCTCCATCGCTGCGGGCTGCCGAATCGCTGCGGGCTGCCAACAACACGTCCGGATCGATGGACGAACGCCGTTCAGCCAGAGATCGCGCTTGACCCGAACGTCGAGACGGCTCGTCGCGACACGGTAACCTCCCAGAATTCGCTCCCCAACCCGGCGCTGACTGAAAGGGCGCTGACTGAACCGGCGCTGTCGAACAGAGAGCCCTCCCGTGTCGACCCGCAGGTTATCCGCGATATTCTCACGGCTCGAAGCCGGCAGGGCGACTTGTTCGCGGGGACCCTGTTTGAGTCGCTTGACGGCGTGGGTCTGGAAGAGGGTCCTCGAGGCGAATTGGGATCGGACAACGGTTCTCAGGGTGAATTTGCCGAGATCCTCACTCGGTGGGTCGCATCACAGGATCGGGAGACCGAGAGGCAGGACTCTGGAGGCCGGCCTTCCGGAGGGCTCGAAATGCCGGCCGTCGGCGACCGCCCGTTCGACGGGTCACCACCAAGACTGTCCCGGCGAGGATCGACGGTACCTCGGCAAATCGGTGCTCGGCCGACCTTTGCAAAGTCGCTAAGGTGCTCGGCACGCCGGCTCGAACGGCGGGCGGCCGAATACGAGTTGGCGGATCGGTTTGGGGACGCCGATCGGTTGCGCGAACTGGCTCAGCAGCTCTGGCTGGAAGCCCGACAGACCATGGAGCATTCGGTCCAGCCCTTGCAAAGCGCGGAAACGGACCCCTTTGGCAGCCGAGGTTGAGCATTCCACCCATTCTGCCTCTTCAGAACGATTGACAAGAGCCGTCGCCCTAGCACATGATGAACCATGCGCTAAAGTCTGCGCCAACCGGTACTTGTCTTCGATGGCCCGGCTGGTCTGCTGCAAGTTGTCTTGCCGCGGCCGGCGGTCGGCCACGCATGCGTAATGCAGGAAACCACTTATGGCATCTACGGGAGAATTCACCGATATTCTGATCCAGCGTGGCACCATCTCGAGCGATCAGCTGAACGAAGCGGATCAGATGGCTCGAGAGCAGGATCTGAATATTGCGGACTGCCTGGTTAAATTGGGGTATGCGACAGGCGAAGAAGTCATGCACGCCATGGCGGAATACCACAATATGGCGTACGTCGATCTGAATAACACGTCGATCGCTGAAGAAGTGATCGAGCTGGTTCCCGAGTCGGTCGCTCGGGAAAACGCGGCGATTCCGTTGGTCGAAGATGATGGCGCGCTGCGCGTAGCGATCAGCGATCCCTTCGACATCGAGACGATCGAAAAGTTGCGGTTCATCCTGAACCGCAAAGTGGAAACGGCTCTGGCACCTCGTGAGTCCATTCTGGAGGCCATCAACCGATATTACGGTCAGGTGGAAGGTGAAAGTGCCGACTCCATGCTCCAGGAGTTTACCGACACGGCCATCGACTTCACGGAAACCGAAGATACGGATGTGGCCAGTTCGGAAATCGTCGACGAGAACAGCGCACCGGTCGTTCGGCTGGTGCAGGTCATGATTACGGAAGCCGTCCAACTCCGAGCCTCGGATATTCACGTCGAGCCGTTCGAGGATACGATCCGGATCCGGTATCGCATCGACGGGGTGTTGATTGAACGCGACAGTCCCCCGCGCCGGCTGTTGGGGGCCATTCTGTCACGCATCAAGATTCTGGCGAAATTGGATATTGCCGAGCGTCGTCGGCCACAGGACGGCCGTATTAAAGTGTCGGTCGGCGAGAAAGAACTCGACCTTCGCGTCAGTGTGATACCGTCCAGCCACGGTCAGTCGGTGGTCATGCGGTTGCTCGATAAAGACAGCATTAAGGTCGGAATCCGCCAGTTGGGCCTCGGCGAAGGCGATTTCGAGAAGTTCCAGTCGCTCATCCGCCGCCCCAACGGTATTATCCTGGTCACCGGCCCCACCGGATCCGGAAAAACGACCACGCTGTATGGGGCGTTGAACGCCTTGAATCGGCCGGATCGGAAGATCATCACGGCCGAGGATCCGGTCGAATATTACCTGGCCGGCATCAACCAGGTCGAGGTCCGGCACAGCATCGGACTCGATTTCGCCCGGATTATCCGCTCCATGCTCCGGCAGGCACCCAATATCATCCTTGTCGGAGAAATGCGAGATTCCGAGACGGCATCGATGGGAATCCAGGCATCTTTGACTGGACACTTGGTATTAAGTACACTGCATACGAACGATGCGCCCAGTGCTGTGACACGTATGGTGGACATGGGAGTGCCCGGGTACCTGGTGGCGAGCAGTGTGATTGCGGTGTTGGCTCAGCGTCTGGTTCGCGTCATCTGTAACCGGTGCAAGCAATCGTACATGCCGGCCGATTCGGTTTTGGAGGACGCGGGCATCAGTCGTGAGATGGCCAAGAACGCGAATTTCTCGCGAGGCAAGGGTTGTTCCTACTGTCAGAAAAAGGGATATCGCGGCCGCCTGGCCATCTTCGAAATCATGCTGGTGACGTCGCGCATTCGCGAGCACATCTTCCGTGCGGCGACGTCGACCGTGATTCGCAAAGCGGCCATAGATGAGGGAATGAGCACGCTTTACGTTGACGGGCTCCATAAAGCGCTCAACGGGATCACGACCCTTGAGGAAGTTTATCGAGTGGCAAAACGGACCGAGCAGGACGTGATTGTTGGCTGATCGGCCGTAGCCGTTGGTGGACACGCGGCCGGGGGGGTTCTCGAAGAGCTCCAGGGCGGGACTTTCCCGGCGGGGCGGACAGCTTCTCGGCCACGAATTAGTGTCAAAACGATACGGCGGGCAAGTCAGTGGGCAATTGCGACACATTATGTAGAGGGGAGCCGGGGTAGCTTGAAAGGGCCGGTGCGCTTTGTCGGTGTATTTGGTCTTTTGTCGAGCGGGCTCGAATAATCGGATCGAACGGCTTGAGCAGCGGTGAGGACCATGGCGCAGCAAATCCTAATTGACAAGCTTCTGATGGCCTGCGTGAAGCAGGGGGCGAGCGACATTCACATTACGGTTGGTCAGCCGCCCGTGTTTCGGCTTCACGGTCGATTGAGGAAGTTAGAAACGAAGGTGTTGGACAGCGAGGACACCGTTTCGTTGATGAAGAGCATTTCGCCTGAGCGGTGTCAGCGAGAACTTCAGGAGGCAGGCACGTCGGACTTTGGATTCGCCTTTGGTGATCAGGCCCGT
>CAYNDU010000627.1:0-3299 GCA_964395615.1 uncultured Pirellulaceae bacterium
GCGCCGTGTTTGCCGCTCAAGTGCTCCTGATGATTTTTTTCGGCGGCTTGACTCTCCTGTCGGTCGGCTTGGTCGGCGAGTACCTGATCCGGATCCTCGACGAAGTCCGGCGAGCGCCTCGCTTTGTCATCCGAGAGAAGACTCCGGATCGGCCCTAGCATTTCCCGCGCATCGCCCTGTGGATTTGCGTTTCAACTCTCCCATTTCAAACGGGCTCGTCCTCGCGGGGTGATAACTGGTCAGCTACCAGGCGTCCTCGACTTTTTTTGACAGTCGGCCGAAAGTAACCTATTAATTGAGTAGCAACAAACGCTTATCTTGCTGGTTGCTCAATCGAGCTTGTTTCGAACGCCAATCCGAAACGGCAAACCGGTCGCGAGGCCGGGACGCAAAGCTATGGGTCTCATTGCTTGAGATCGCCAGGCTGCCGAAGTTGGCAACGCTCTTTCGAGAGGTTGTCATGGGTAGGCAGAATCTAGCACTTTCGCCGCTAAATTCGACAGACGGACCGTCCGCATTCAATGGCTCGCAATGCGAACTGGTGGTCGTCAGCCGCGCGGTGATTCTGCCCTCCGATGCTGGGAGGGAGCTAAGTTGGCCAAGTGGAATTCCGCCGTTTTCCACTGACTCGCTTCAACCCGCATCATCTCTCGACGGCGCTGTCATGCTTGGCAACATCGTATCTGATACCTGGACTTAGTCGAATAAGGAGTGCGCCAACGTAACACAATGTTCCGGTCATCGGTTCCACTTCCGTGACCCACCTGAACCCGCCTTTCCATTGTCTGAATGGAAAACCCAATCCCACCACCACCACCTTCCTGACTGATGTGCGCGTGATGAAAGAGGTCGCCGGCACCGCCCCCGCCGGCGACCTCTCCTCATTTCTTGGGGGATTCGGTGCTAAGAGGTTCGACTCGAGTTGGTCAAACGTCTCGCATCGCCTGCCGGCCTTGAATCATTGATCTTCGAGCGTCACATTCCAATAGGCTTCGCCGACGAACCGAGTCCAGCTCTTGATCGGCCGGGAGTGCCAGGCATAGAGGGGGCGCCACGCGGGCCGTCCAGGTTCGTGCCGCAATCGCATGCAGGCTTGCTGGGGCGTGCGGTCGGCTTTTCGCTTGTTGCATTCGACACAAGCCAGCACACAATTCTCCCAGGTCGAAGTGCCGCCTTGAGCCCTCGGCAGGACATGATCGATGGTCAACTCCTCGACCGATGGCTGTTCGCCACAATACTGGCACGTGTACTTGTCGCGTTTATAGATATTGCGGCGGCTGAACGGCACGGTCGTCCCAGGCAGTCCGTCATAGTGGGCAAGCACGACGACCTCGGGCACGCGCAATCGGTAGGTTACGCAGCGCACAAAGGAATCGTCGGCCGTTGGTCGCAGTCGCGACCAATCGTCCCAGTTGTACGTCTGGTAGTCGCGGGGATCGACCACTCGGACGGTGCCGCCGTACAGCATTACCAGTGAACGGGCGACCGTTGCCACATGCACCGGTTGCCAGTTGCGGTTCAAAACGAGTGTAGGACTCTGCAACACCGACTGCGACATTCAGCACCTCTTGAACAAGCGGCCCCGAAACGGTGGCGAATCGACCGCCACTGTCTTGTATCATTATATCCGAATCCTCGCCATAATTGAAATAATGACGAATTCGATTGCGACCTGTTCGCAAGCGCGGCCGTCGATTTTCTACGGTGGGACTATTACGGCAACAATGTGCGTTTTTGATGAACGAGTAACGATGAATGTTCCCGCTCCAGATGACGCAACCGATTCAACGTCATCTAAGGGGCTCGTGAATCGGGAATCCGGGGATCCGGCCGGATCGGCGGCGGACATTTTTCTCGAGCATCGCGAATGGATGATCAGGACACAGTTAGAGCGCCGCGACATTACGAACGGCCGAGTTCTCGAAGCGATGAGGAACGTACGTCGCGATCGATTTGTTGCGCCGGAATTGAGGGAGCGCGCGTATGACGATACCCCCCTGCCGATCGGATATGGACAAACCATCTCGCAACCCTACATCGTGGCGCTGATGACTCAATTGATTGATCCGGCTCCCTGCGATCGCATGCTGGAAATCGGAACCGGCTGCGGTTATCAGACGGCCATCTTGGCGGAGTTGTGCCGGCACGTATTCAGCCTGGAAATCGTCGAACCGCTGGCCAACTCCGCTAGACAAAGACTTGCCACTCTCCGGTATGCCAACGTCACGGCCCGGTGCGGAGACGGCACATTCGGCTGGAAAGACCACGGTCCATTTGACGGGATCGTGGCCGCCGCCGCGCCCGATCGTTTGCCGAGAGCACTGGTCGATCAACTGAAACCGAACGGTCGCCTGGCCTTGCCGGTTGGCAAGCAGAGGCAGTACCTGCTGCTGATCGAGAAATCGGCCACCGGAACGATATGCGAACGGCGAGTGATTCCTGTCAGCTTCGTACCGATGACGGGGGAAGCCGAGGCATTGGACGGACCGTCGGTCGACCGATGAGAAAGCCGGGAGGGACCGTTGTTCGACCATTTTCATGGAGATCCGCGGGAATTCCCGAACCGATTTGCGGAACGGGTGGCATTTGGCGCCGAGCTAATTAGAACCATAGGCAGTACGCAACAAGTGTTTTCTTCTCGTCCCGGAGACTTCTCGATGCACGGCCGGCGACGATCTTTCCTGCTGGCTCTTTCTCTTGTTCTGAGTTCAATGTCCGCGGCACCACTTTTCGCTCAATTCGATAAGTTGCTCGGCCGCATACCGACGACAACGAACACGATCATTCTGCTGAACGCCGAGAAGGTGATGAACAGTGAAGTTGCCTTGCGAGACGGATGGCGAGACAACTTTGACAAGGCAATTGAGGCCGGGCTCACACAGTTACCGGCAGACACGATGCAATACGTCTTGGCCAGCCAGATGGATTTTGAATTCATGCAGCCGGTCTGACAGGTCGGGCTTCTGGCCACTTCAAAAAACCACGACGTTGCCAAGATTGCTCAATTCAAGAAAGGCCATCGCGACACGTCGTTGGGTTTGTCGGCCGCGGCGATGCCCAGTGGAACGTATCTCGTGCAATTCGATCCTCAGACATTTGGAGCGATGACTCCGGCCGATCGGCAGACGGTGGTGAGCTGGGTACGAACGACCAATAGTGGCTCGACAGTGTTGTCCCCGTACATTCAAGAGGGAGTCGATTATGCCAACAAGTCGGGCACCGAAGTGATTATGGCCATCGACCTACGAGATGTGCTCGACCCGCGAGCTTTGAGCGCGAAGGTCAAGGCGTCGGAAGCA
>CAYNDU010000628.1:0-3297 GCA_964395615.1 uncultured Pirellulaceae bacterium
GGCTCGCAGTCGATGGGCTCGAACTGTCATGAACCGAATCGATTCAGCTCGAAAGACGCCGCCCCAGAAGAAGTACTTCGCTCAACCGGTTTGGACGGAGTTTACGGCGGAACTGAGACAATGGGTCAGTGAGCCCATCGATTATCGAGCCGTACTGGACGACGTGGAGCGACTGGAGCGGACGGGATCGGGTGAATCGGTGCGGCGTCTCGCGTCTCAGTACCAGCTTATGCGTTGGTCCCCGATTCCGGGTGTCGTCGAGGTCGGGCGGCAATTGGAACAGCATTACCGCAACGCCAATGTACGATCGGCCATCTCGGTCGACTTAATTAACCGCCTGGTTCCGGAAATGGATCCGCAGGACGAGGAAGTAAATGACACGTTGCTGGGCAGCCGAGTACTCGGCCACAGTCGCGTATCGGCACAGGTCCACGTCGAATTGGTGCCCGATCCAACGCGGTGGCACATCGGCCTGATTGCTCAAGGCCGTATCGAAAGCCAGACACAGACGAAGCACGGTCCGGCCAAGTTTTTCAACCGCGGACGTGCGCGATACGCGGCGCGCAAGTACCTGTTGATCGATTCGATGGGCATTCGCGACGACGGAGCCAAGGCGACAGCCAACTCGACCGCGGATCTCACGGGAATGGAAACGGACTACGACGGCGTGCCGCTCGTCAACGTATTGGTTCGGGCTATCGCTCGACAAAAATATGACAGCAGTTCGGCCGAGGCCAAGTGGCGGTTGGACGGCATGGTTGCGGGCAAGGCCCAGCGAAGGCTTGACCAGGAGGTCGATCAGCACGTCAGCCAGGCGCGGGACCAGTTTCGCACGTCGATTCAGTTTCCGCTTCAACGCTTGGGACTGGAGCCCCAGGCCCTCGAATTGCGTACGACGGCTCAACGGCTCGTCGTCCGGTACCGGCTGGCAGGCCCTCTGCAATTGGCGGCACACACACCACGTCCTCAGGCCCCGGCAGCCAGTTGGTTCAGCACTCAGATTCATGAGTCGACCATGAACAACATTGTCCTTGGTCTGGGACTATCGGGGCATCGCAGCGAGTTGAGGTCCCTGTTCAAGGAAATGGCCGGCCGGCTGAATCGGCCTGAATACGAGGTGCCCGACGAGGTGCCCGAGGGAGTCACGGTCGAATTGGCCCAACAGGATCCCATCGTCTTTCGCTGTGTTGACGATCGACTGGAAATCATATTGCGGTTTGCCTATCTGGCGAGCGACAACCGACGAACCTGGCGTGATTTTGAGGTGCGGGCTCTCTACGGCCCCAGCGTTGACGCGTCCCATGTGGGGCTGGTTCGAGACAGTTACATTCGGTTGAAGGGGCACCGTCTGTCGCTGCGTGATCAGATTGCGCTGAGAGGTATTTTCAGCAAGGTCTTGTCACAACACCCGAAGATCGATCTCTTAAACAACCTGTTGGCGAATGACCCTCGCCTGGCCGACCTTGCGCCGATTCAATTCGTACTTCGCGACGGTTGGATGGGAATCGCCGTCGGTCCTCGTTCGGCACACTCGCGAGCCTTGGCCAACCGGTCGCTGGACCAGCCCGGCTCCGGCCGGCTCAAGTAACCTCGCCTCACCGATAACGCCCGCGGTATTTTTCTTGCGGGTACTTGGCTTCGTTCTTGACCATCTTCCTGCGCATCGATGACGAAAGGTCAACGTCAAGCTGGTTGGCGATTTCCAGGGTATAGCCCAGAACGTCCGCCAGCTCGTCCGACACGTCTTCGTATTTCTCCCGGTCGTCGACAACCTGCTGCGACTCTTCGGCGGTCGCCCACTGAAAATGCTCCATCAGCTCGGCAACCTCCACGGCAAGCGCCATCACCAGGTTCTTGGGGGTGTGAAACTGTCTCCAATCGCGTTGATCAACGAACGTCCGGATAAGTTGCTTGAGCTCAGCCACCGTCGTTTCTTGATCGGACATGATCGAACTTTCCTCGCCTGTAAATCACTTGTCGGTTAATCCGGGACACACGGCAGACACGTCTCACACGCCGTTCTGCTCGACACGCCAATGGCCGACAAGACGAGGCCACTCACGGCTGGAGCGTCTGGAACAGTGGGAACGGCGATCGCCAACGTGAACGGCCACTATAAGATGGTCATGCCACTTCCGCCACGGGTCGGGACGACGGCAGTCGGTGAAACGGCGCGGGCCAGACAACACCATGACCTGGACATCACTGCCGAAGGTCATCGTCGTACGGTATAGTAGACATCGTCAGGTAGCCGCGTTGGCGTCCGGCGCATGGCTCCTTTATACAGAGGCTTCTCGATGCGTATTGCCTATCTCGATTGTATCAGTGGAATCAGTGGCGATATGACACTTGGTGCGTTGGTCGACGCCGGCGTCGACATAGAAAAGATCCAAGCGGGGATCGACTCGCTGGGTCTTCCCTCATTGAAACTGGCGGACCACCGTGTAACGAAGAACGGTTTTCGCGCTACCAAAGTTCGGGTCGAGTTTGAACCGGAACACAAGCACCGCCATCTTCACCATATTGTCGAGATGATCGATGGCAGCATTCTCACTCCGCCCCAGAAACAACGGGCAACCGACATTTTCACAAGACTCGCACAGGCCGAAGCCAAGGTTCACGGAACGAGCATCGAAAAAGTCCATTTCCACGAGGTAGGGGCGGCCGACTCGATCGCGGATATTGTCGGCAGCGCGATCGGATGGGATCTGCTCAATGTCCAGCAGATCGTCGCCTCGCCGATCCCGACCGGAAGCGGTTTTGTCCAAATCGCCCATGGCCGAGTCAGCGTGCCCGCACCGGCGACCGCCGAGTTACTTCGAGAAATTCCCCTGGCGCCCTCATCGGTGGAAGCCGAATTGACCACGCCCACCGGCGCCGCCATTGCGGCAACGCTTGTCGATCAATTCGGCCCGCTACCTGCTATGTGTATCGAACAGATCGGGTATGGTGCCGGCTCCAAGGACTTCGACCATCAGCCAAACGTGCTCCGCCTGTTGGTCGGCCGGTCGCCCGAGTCTTCCTCTGCCGAGTCAGCTTTCGGCGACACGATCTGCCGGCTCGAAACCAACCTTGACGACGTGCCGGGCGAGTGGATCGGGTATGCGATCGAACAGTTGCTCGAGGCGGGTGCGTTGGATGTCTTCACCGCACCGATCCAAATGAAGAAGAACCGGCCCGCGTCAATGCTGACCGTGATCTGCCGGCCGACCGACACCGAACGGCTCGAACAAGTGATCTTTCGGGAAACGGGCTCGCTGGGCATACGTCGTCAGACGATGGAACGAAGCATCCTCG
>CAYNDU010000629.1:0-3251 GCA_964395615.1 uncultured Pirellulaceae bacterium
AACCATCTCGCTCGGCTGAACTCGGCTGAACCTGGTCGGTGGGTCTATCGGCGAGACGGGGAGAGTCCGTCTCCTACGGGCAAGGCTGCCCGTAGGTACGGGGACACGTGTACCTTTCGTTGCCACGGGCAGCTTGCCCGTGGTGGGCGGAAGCTCGCCGTCACTCGACGCCACGTCGTCACAAAATCAATAGCCGTCATAACCGAAAAAATCGCTACATTCCACACAATCCCTACAAACCCGCCACGCAATTCTGTTTGCCGACGATTGCCCGCACTTTCCGGCTAGGCGAACGGGAGGTCTGAAACAGACTGGGTGGAGTAGAGGCAAGTGGAACTGCGCAACGGAACCGTTCGGTGACCGTGCGCTAGCGGCGACTCGCCGAGTTGCCAACGGAACGCGAGACGAGAAGGAGAGGCGATGAAAAAGCAACTGGTTATCGTTGCGCTTTGGGGTATCGGAGCGTGGCTGGCGGCGGGCACAGTACAGGCGAGCGTTATCACCGACGCCCTGTCATTCGATGGCGTGGAAGACCAGATCAATGCCGAGAGCCGTACGGCGACCAACGGCGGGATCAGTGTCGACGTGGGCTTCAAAATGATGGGGTTCATACGGATCGGATCGATCGAGGCCTCGTCCAGCGGCACCACCGACTTTAATGTCGACAAGACGGGCGTACTAATCTACTCGGCTCAAATCATCAGCGGCGGTGGCACGATCGCTTCGCCCTGGATCCTGGCGCCGATCGCCGACATCACCGATCCATTCGATCTGCGCAACATTGCACCGGCCCTGACGACCGCCGCCATCGGTAACGGTGCGACCGCCGCCGATTTAGACAAGGCGGTATTCATTGGCGGGTCGCGAGTTGGTTCGAACGACTATCTGGGCGACGTGGGTGCCAGTGCCGTGGCCGAGTTGGCCGCCATCGACGCGAGCTTGGATTACGATCTGACGGTGGGTATTTCCAGTCCAAGTGATTTCATGGACGCCGTGGATGGCAGGAACAGCACGCTGGACCAGCAAGGGGGCTTCAGCGTACTCAACCACGACTGGGGCAGCGTGATCTTTCTGCCCGTGGCGATGCCCGGACCACCGCTCAATCCCCTTTCGACTCACCAGGTGGCGCTGCGTATGGCGACGTTGATTCCGACGGTCGAGCAGAACTGGGATTATCAGGATCCGAGCATCTTCGCCATCAACGCGGTCCCCGAACCGGCGTCGGTCGTCAGCTGGGCTGGACTGCTGATGCTGATCGGCCTGATCGGCTATCGGCGTCGGCGCTAGACGCACGTCAGATGATATGCCGAGCGATTTCTCCGACCACCTGAGCGATGCTCAGTTGGTCGGTTTCAATTGTGTGATGGGCCAACCGGTCGTAGAGCGGCGTTCGTCTCTGGAGTACCTCCGCCACTTCTTCGGTAAAGCTCATCGTCCCGGTCAACGACGGACGCTGGTCGTCACTTTCAATCCGCGCGACGATCGTCTCCGGATCGGCTCGTAACCAGAAGACCGGGCCCGCAGCTCGCAATACGGCAAAGTTAGGCTCGCGCTCGACAACTCCCCCACCGCAATCGATCACCTTCCCGTCGGAGGCCGCAAAGCGACGCACGACCTCTTCTTCGATGTCGCGAAACCCGGCCCAGCCCCGTTGCTCGACGATTTCCGGAATCGGCTGGCCCGCCTGTCGTTCGATTTCCTGGTCGAGGTGGATCACGGTCAAGTGGAATTGTTCGGCAAGCAATCCGGCAACGGCGGTCTTGCCAGTCCCGCGATAGCCGATCAAGACGATATTCATGTTGGTCCGCCTGCGGATGTCTCCGAACTCAATAGGTGCTTAGAAAACGTCGACTCAACCCAACGCCGATAGTAGTCCGGTCGCCCGGCTTTTTCCCACTGAAAACGGTCTCCAGGTTAAAGCCGCGACTCAACAACCTCTCGCATCACGTCGCGGGGGGCCTTCTTGCCGGTCCACAATTCGAATTGAACGAAGGCCTGACCTAGGAACATCTGGAGGCCGAGGACCGTTCGGCAACCGGCCTGATGGGCATCTTGTATGAGACGAGTGCGTCGCGGGTTATAAACCACGTCAAAGACGGTCAGCTCTTCCCGCAATTGGGCGGCTGGTACCAAGCTCTGTTCGACGTTCGGATGCATGCCGATCGGCGAGCAATGCAGCAAAATGTCCGTTTCCTCGAGGGCGGTTGTCAGTCGCTGATCGGTAAGTTCACCGCCGACGACATTGGTTGGTCCTAGCCGGTCGACGTCCTGGACGAGTTGTTCCAACTGATCCGCTTCGACCCCCAGGATCGTCATTTGCTTCGGCGCCGCTTCGCGGGCAAGTGTAATCGCGATCGCGCGCGCGGCCCCGCCCGACCCCAGGATAAGCGTGTTTTGCTCGAGTGGGTCTGCGCCGGCGCTCCTCAGGGCGCCGAGCGCACCGAGTCCATCCGAGTTGTAGCCGGTCAGATGCCCGTCGTCATTAACCACCGTGTTGATGCAGCCGATCGCCTGGGCCGTGGGATGGACTTGATCAACGGCCTGCATCGCCTCGACCTTGTGTGGGATCGTGATCGACAGGCCCCGGTAACCCATCGCGCGTACTCCGTCCAGTGCGCGGGACACCGATCCCGGCTCGACATCATGAGCCACGTAGACGAACGGCAACTCCAAGGCGTCGAATGCCGCATTGTGAATCTCTGGCGACAGCGAGTGACCGATTGGGTGCCCGAAAACGGCGCAGACTCGCGTTCTGGCATCAATGGGCCTGGCGTGAATAGGCCTGGCATGAATGGGCATTGTCGGTCACCGGGCGCTAGGGATTTCGTGCGGGACACTCTTTTCGATCATCCTACAAATCGGCCGTTCCAAGATCTACCCGGCGGGTGTCGGGACGGGTTGGGTTTGCCACGTCGGGAGACGCGTTGAGGCCGCCTGGACGCACTGCTTGGCGCGGTCGATGCGGGTTGTCATTGTGAGGGCTGGTGTAAGGCGTGGTCAGGTCGGGTGTCTTCGCGTTGCTCGCTGCTCCGGCTGCTCGGAGTCTCGCCTTGAACGACAGTGGTGCAAGTCGTTGTGCGGCTATACGATTTGTCGGCCGACGGGCGTTTCCCCACCGCCCACGGCGAGGCAAGAAATGACAAGACCCCAGAAGACCTGGGGCTTGCTCCTCATCGTGCCTCGTCGGACACGCCGATAGCTGGCCCCCAAGGATTCGAACCTTGACTAACTGATCCAGAGTCAGTCGTGCT
>CAYNDU010000630.1:0-3249 GCA_964395615.1 uncultured Pirellulaceae bacterium
CTCCAGTGAACACCTTGCTCAGCCCAACCGCTACGGAAGCTCGTTCCTGCACCCCCGAGCGCGCCCGCTCTCCGGCAACGACGGTGCTCGCACGCGTCGGTAGATAACCGGCCCTCTACATGGTAGCGCTCCATTAAGTCCCGGGGAGTCGTAGGGAAGGTACGACCTGTAGGGATGACGGGGACTCGAGGCTACGGCAACCTATGGGCAAGCGGAGTCGGTTCGGTCGAGCCGGCAGGGTGAAAGCTACACTTTCTGACGGCAGTGTTCCTGGCGGAGCCGCGGCAGAGGGTGGAGCGAACACGACATGGTGCAATCGGGGCAGGCAATTGATTCGGACTCGCTGCGCGTCCCATGGGATCCGCTGCCCGAGCCGCGGCGGTACCTGTCGAGGTACCTGGCAACTCACCTGATGGCACGGCAAACCGGCCGGCGGTCCTTTCTCGCGACCGACGAAGCAACGCACGAAGTGGTCGTCATCAAGCGGTGGGACAAGGAGGTTTTGGGCGGTGGCATGCGGATGCGTTTTGAGCACGAATGCACGGCCTTGCTCCGACTTCAGAGTCTTTGGCACCCTCCGCTGATTGACGTCGGGTGCGACGGCGGAAATCTCTTCATCGTGATGCCGTTTCTGTTTGGCGTGCCGCTGAACGAACGCCTCCGAAAAACGCCGCTCAGCCTGCCCGAGACCATGAGGGTAGCCTATGGAGTGACCCAAGCACTGGTCGACCTGCACCGTCTGGAGATACTCCATCGCAACGTCAAGGCATGCAACGTCATCATTGATACAAACGACCCGGTTCAACGAGCCACACTTTTCGATGTCGGAGTGGCTCAAAGTTTGCTAACCGACCCATCCATTGGCCGAACCGCGTGTGATTCAGCCGTGGCCACGGCACCCGAACAAGCCGGGCTGATTGACATGGATGTCGGCGAACCCTCCGACCTCTACTCGGTCGGTATTTTGATGTTCCAGTGCTTGACAGGTCGCCCGCCATTTTCCAGCACGCTGATTGGCGATCTGTTGTATGAACAGATGACGGAGCCGGTTCCCGAGTTGCGCTCGATCGGTTTCGACATACCGCTCGCCGTTGATACGATCATCCAGCGGCTAGTACGCCGAGATCCGCGGGAGCGTTACCAGTCAGCCGAAGCATTGGCCGCTGACCTGCGCGACGTCTTACTGGCCCTTGAGCGGGGCGATCACAATCCATCCATTGTTCTGGGTCGCGTCGATCGACGCGACTGTCTTATCGAGCCGGCATTCGTCGGACGCGAGTCCGAGCTGAGCACGTTGCAAGTCGAGCTCGATCGCGTACTGGCCGGCGAATGCCGGCTGGTGACACTGTCGGGCGAATCGGGAAGCGGTAAGTCACGGCTCGTGGACGAATTGGCTCAGCGGGCGCGTGGGCACAAAATGTCCGTCTATCGCGAGGCGGCCATCGAGGGGGCTACTGAACACTCGTTCGACCAGTTCGAGGGCATCGTGCGGCAGTTCGCCTCCTTCGCCGCGACCCGCCCCTCGCTGTCGGGAGACGTATGGAGTCGATTGGCTGAACACCAACCGGACGTTCTGGCGGCATTTCCGCAATTGGAAGCTGCGTTGGACTGGAATACAGAGCTTCCGCCGGGCACCGGTTCCCTGTCTGAGTCACGGCTGGCCCACGCCATTGCCCATCTACTTCACGCGTTCGGCACGGCCGATCACCCGGCCCTGATTATCCTGGACAACTTTCAGTGGGCGAACCGATTGACGATTCACGTGTTGAAGCAGTGGAACCGGTTGCGCGAGCACCAACCTCTGACCGCTCGACATTCGCTGATGCTGCTCGGCCTTCGTCTGGAGGACACGACAGCTACGCACCCGATCAATAGCCTGTCGGGCGCCTCGCACGTGGCCCTAGCTCCATTGAACGACGAGCAGACGGACGCCATCGTCCAGACCATGGCCGGGCATGTCCCCGACGAAGTCTTGGTCAACGTGCGCCGAGCCGCCGCGGGCAACCCGTTCATGATAACGGCCGTTTTGCGAGGGCTCGTGGAGTCCGGCGTTCTGCATTTTACGAGCGGCCAATGGCAAGTGAAACCGAATGAACTCGCTGCGGTTCAAACATCGTGTGCTGCCGGCGAACTATTGTCTCAACGGGTGCGACTGCTGCCACCATCCACGCTCGACTTCTTGTCGGCCGGTGCTGTACTCGGCGTCGAATTTGATTTGGAAATCGTCAGTAAAGTCACGCAGCAGACGGCTCGGGAGACGCTGGACGCGATGAACGAGGCGCGGCGACGCCACTTGATCTGGGTCCGTACCGGCGGGTCGACGTGTGTTTTCATCCATGGAAGAATTCGAGAAGCGTTGTTGAGCCAGTTACCGGCGGATCAACGTCAACAGATTCACCGGCGAGCTGCCCAGTATCTGGAGCAGCACGAGCCGTCTGCGGCGGCACGAATCGCCCATCATTATGACGCAGCGACCGATTATGATCGAGCGTTCTCGTACGCGATCGAAGCGGCCGATGCGGCCAGGCAGCAAGCGGCCGTCGATGTCGCAGAACGCCAATACGAAATCGCCCGGCGCGGCGTCGACCGTGCGTCTCGTGGAGACCAGTTCCGAGTTGCAACCGGGCTTGGTGAAGTCCTCATGTTGAAAGGCCGTTACGAAGAAGCTCATTCGCTCTTCCAGCGCGCCGACCGATTGTCGATCGATCGACTGGACAAGGCCCGCGTCTTGGGACGGCTCGGCGAATTGGCCCATCGTCAGGGCAACAAAGGCCAGGCAGTTAAGTACGTCGAAGACGCATTGCGTGCCATCGGTATCAATACACCGCAAACGCGCCTCGGCTACCTGGGATTCGCCATGTTGGAGGCCGGTCGGAAATCGCTCCATTCCCTGCTCGCACACTTCCGCCCAGGGCGCGTTCGACGGCCCCTCCTACCCGAGCAGCGTCTGGCCTGCTGGCTGTTCAGCCGCCTGTCACACGGGTACTGGTTTACTCGCGGACGTTCGGCACTGCTTTGGGCCCATCTTCGAGGAATGAACCTGGCGGAACGTCACGCTCCCTCGCCAGAGCTGGCACAGATCTACTCGGAACATGGCCCAGCCATGACGCTCGTTTCCTTGTTTCGACGCGGGATCGCTTATGCCCGGCGGTCCGTGGCCATACGAAGGGAATTAGGAGATACCTGGGGTCTCGGACAATCGCTGACGTATCTCGGCATCGTCCTCTACGCGGCCTCGCGATTTCGGGA
>CAYNDU010000631.1:0-3215 GCA_964395615.1 uncultured Pirellulaceae bacterium
ATCACCGCTCTCCGCGCGCGCAGATAGAGTCACACACAAGCGATCACCGCGGTGGTCATAGGCAACCCCTGGGACGGAAGGGACGAACCGAGCGACATTGGAAGGGCAGCAGGCGCAGCCAAACCAGGGGCTGCGAGCGTGACGACCGTTCGACTCGAGTACATTCGGATAGAAGAATGATTCGCCGTCAAGCGAGATACCCGACAGTGCGGCGTTGTACATGGTCCGCTCCAGCACATCCATGTACTTGGCCTGGCCGGTCATCAGGAACATACGGTGATTCCACAAGACATTTGCGATCGACGCGCACGTTTCGCAATAGGCCGTCGAATTGGGCAGTTCATACGGACCGCCAAATCCTTCCGAGCCGCCGGCCGCTCCAATCCCGCCGGTGATGTACAACTTGGTCGTTACGACGTCGTTCCAGATAGTATCGATCGCACGAACATATTCCATATTCCCAGTCAGCGCCGCCACGTCGGCCATGCCGGTATAGAGATAGGCGGCCCGCACGCTGTGCCCAACGGCCCGCGTCTGTTTAACCACCGGCACGTGGTCCTGAGCATACATGCCATACAGACCACCTTTCCCGTCGCGCCCCCGACGTCCGATCCTGCCTCTCTGGTCCAGGAAAAACTTGGCCTGCTCGAGGTACCGATCATCGCCCGTCGCCCGGTACAATTTGCAGAGTCCGATTTCGATTTCTTCGTGGCCCGGCGGATCGGTCTGCCCCTTGTCGTTAAAGATCCGGCAGACGAGGTCGGCACTCTTGCGCGCCACGTCCAGGAAAGTCGAGTCGCCGGTCACCTGGTAGTGAGCGACGGCCGCCTCGTACATGTGGCCGACACAGTAAAGCTCATGATGAGAACGCACATTGGACCAGAGTCGTTCCGTCTGCCGATCGGGGAGCGAATAGAAGGTATACAGGTACCCGTCCTCCCACTGGGCGGCTTCCATCACGTGAATCAAATCGTCCAGGTAACGCCGCATCTTGGCGTCAGGACGGACCTGAAGGGAGTAGGCGGCTCCTTCCATGACCTTGTAAACATCCGAATCGTTGAAGTATGCTCCTTCGTGTTTACCCTGTTGCAGACCGGCTGCCTTACGAAAATTGCTAATACGGTCGGTCTCCTCACATTTCTTGAACGCGTAGGGGATCGTCTTTCGACGGCTCGTTTCCAGACGGGGTGTCCAAAACTGATCGTCAAACGTCACGTGATTGAAGGGCACCGGCGTCACATAATAGTCTCGGTCGGAGCGCGAGCCGGTATCGGCCCCCTGGGAAAAGTGACCGGGGCCCAGGGTGAACAAAACGGCCAAGGTCGGTCCCAATAAGCGTCGGTTCATTTCCGTGATTCCTCTTCATTACAATCGTCGGGTCCACTCGCCGCTCCCGCCATTATGCCCGCCTCAATCACGCTCTACCATCGGGTTGGAGCCGATTGGGTTAGATTGAGCGTTGAGTCCCGAGAACTCGCTTCGTTCAAGATCGTTTGTCGCATGGATTTGTAGTACATTGCACAGTTGGTGGGCATCCAGTCCAGGAGGATCCAATCCAATGAGGCGTGTTCCAACGAGCTGTTTGGTCTTCGTTCTTCTTGTCACCCTGTTCCCAAGAATCACACCTGGTGCCGGCCAGTCGGATCAAAGGAGTCTGGCAGCCCGCGCGAAAGCGGGGATGCACAAGGCGGGGATGTACTGGGCCCATCACGTTGCATCGCACGGCGGCTACGTCTGGGAATACAGCACCGATCTCGTGACTCGACGACGTGGCGAGAGTGGAGACCTGCCGAGTTCCACGAATTGGGTTCAGCCACCCGGTACGCCGACTTGCGGTATGACGTTCTTGAAGGCCTATGAAGCGACGCACGATTCAGACTATCTGGACGCAGCCGTTGCCGTAGCCCACTGCCTCGCCTGGGGGCAACTCGCCTCGGGCGGTTGGACGTACAGCATCGAATTTGATCTCTCACGCAATCGCAATCGCTACCTCCACCTCAACCCGAAGGCCACCAAGGGCTATGACCGCCTGAGAAACACGACCACGTTCGACGACAATACGACTCAAAGCGCCACGCGTCTGCTGATGGCCGTTGATCAGTATGTCGATGATCCGGTCATCACGGCGGCCGTCGATCGCGCCTTGAGCTGTTTCTTACAAGCGCAATACAAAGAGGGTAAATGGGACGGCGCCTGGCCCCAACGGTTCCCACCACCCAAAGGTTACGGTGCTTTTCCGACGTTTAACGACAACACGATGAGCGATTGCGTGCGCACGATGCTCGTTGCCGCCCGGCAATACAATGACCCCCGCTACATGGCCAGCGTGAAACGCTGCCTGGAATTCTACCTGCGCGCTCAACTTGCCGCCCCCCAGTCCACTTGGGCTCAGCAATACGATGAACGGCTCCGTCCGGCCGCCGCGCGCCGATTCGAACCGGTCGCCGTGACCGGCGGCGAGTCGTCCGGCAATATGGACTTACTGATGGATATGTACATCGAGTTCGGTGACCGCCGCTACCTGGAAGCGGTTGGAAGAGCGGCATCCTGGTACGAATCGTCTCGGATTGGCGGGACGAAGGAGAACGGCATCTGGGCTCGATTCTACGAGCTGGAGACGAATCGACCGCTCTACTTCACGCGCACGTACGAGCTTGTCTATACGGATGACGATCTGCCGGTCCACTACAGCTTCAAGGGAAACTATGGCGTCAACTCGCGAATTCGCCGCTTCCAGCAAATCACGAAGCGGGGCCGTGATTACTTTCTCGATCGGCGTGACCGGAAGCCGACATCCGATCAGCGGGCAGCGACGGCCAAACACCTGGCCTCAAGCGTCGAGACAATTCTGAAACAATTGGACGATCAAGGCCGTTGGGTCCGTACCGTGGCCAAACGAGAACAGGTTCGAGATAAAGAAGGACGCGTTGGCTACGAAGAAGACCCGAACGTACAGCTACACATGATGTACTCAACCGAGTTTTGCCAGAACGTAAATCGTCTGGCCGATTACTTGATCGCCGTGCAGGAATAGCCGGAGCCCGACCAGGTGAAGGTTCATCGCATGGGTGAACGGGCGCCCCGCTGACGGAATCCGTCGCCAGGTCGAATGCACTTCGCCCCGTCGTTGGCCCAAGATTCTTGACCGTTCCCGGCCCAGGGGCCATGAACGGCTACCACACCTGTACCACTCGAAATCCAATGTCAGGCCGGCG
>CAYNDU010000632.1:0-3201 GCA_964395615.1 uncultured Pirellulaceae bacterium
ACTGAGGATCGTCTGCGAGATCCTCGTGCGCGTTGCCTCTGCGGCCTATTCCCTGATCACGACCTACATCTTGTCGACGACGTCGATACCGAGCAGGGCCAGGCCCAGTCGAATGGTCCGACTGGCCAGTACACACAGCAACAGCCGGCTGTCGCGTAGCGGCGGCGGATCGGCATTCAGCACATCACATTGCTGGTAAAACCTGGAGAAATGGGTGGCCAGCGAAAAGAGATAATTGGTCAGGATATTGGGCCGATAGTCGATGAGCATTTCGGCCACCGCGTCTTCGAACCGGAGCAGCTCGAGCGCCAGGCATCGTTCGAAAGGCGACTCGACGACCAGGGCAGGGCGATCCGCGCGCAGCCGGTCGGTGTCGATCTTCCCCTTCGTAAAAATGCTCTGCATCCGAGCGTATGAGTATTGCATGTAGGTGGCCGTATTCCCTTCCATGGCGACCATCTTATCGTAGCTGAAGACGTAATCACTCGTTCGATTATGCGACAAATCGGCGTATTTAATCGCCGCATGCCCCACGACGCGCGAGATGGCATGCCGTTGCTGTGTGCTTAGTTCGGCCCCGTTGGGCTTTCGGTCGTCATTGGCCGACACGACTTCGTACGCACGCTGTACGGCTTCATCCAGCAGACCCTCCAGGCCGACCACATCGCCGGCGCGCGTGCGGTACGGGCGATTGTCCTTGCCCAACACGGTGCCAAAACTAATGTGACGCAACTCGACGTCCTGCTGCAACCATAACCGTGCGGCCGCAAATAGTTTTTCGAAGTGCTCGTGCTGGCGAAAGTCAACCACATACAGAATCTCGTCGGGGTCCCACCGATCGATTCGATATTGAATGGTTGCCAGATCGGTGGTCGCGTACAGAAAGGCCCCGTCCTGCTTACGGATAATCATTGGAGCCTTGAAATCGGTCAGGAAAACACACTGAGCCCCGTCGCTCTCGCGACACAAGCCTCGCTCAACAAACGAATCGACGACCGATTGCAACCGGTCGTGGTAAAAGCTCTCGCCTAACTGCTCATCAAAATGAACATCGATCCGATCATAGATCTTCTTGATTTCCTTCAGGCATTCAGGAAGAAATGCTCGCCATAAATCCAGATTCTCGTCATCCCCCGCGTGCAGCTTTGCCGTCTCGGCCAACACCGTTCGATCGATGTTTGGATGTTCGGCGGCCAACGCCGCCAGGGAAGCATCCGAGTCGATCAGGCTCACGTGGCGTTTCAATCCATCGAGTTGCTGATCCAGTTCCTGGAGCGTCGTACGACCTCGACGAATCTCCTTCGCCTTCTTCTTGTCCTTCGACTCGGCAGCCGCCTGTTCCCTTTGCTGCAGGTCGAGTTCCATCTGTTGACGTTTCTCGGTCAATTCGGGAATTCGCTGTTGGGCCGTCCGGTATTGCACCAGCTGCTGGACCAGCTTGTAAAGTCGTCCCAGTTCCGCCACCGGTTCAGCCGCGAACCGGTCGGAGTCGACAAAGTGCTTGTAGCCGTAGATGATCATGCCAAACTGAGTGCCCCAATCGCCCAGATGGTTGTCACTGATCACCTGATGGCCAACGAATCGGAGGACGCGACATATCGCATCCCCGATGACGGTCGAGCGAATATGGCCGACATGCATCGGCTTGGCCACATTGGGTGAAGAGTAATCGAGGACATAGGTCCGAGGGTCCGACGTCTTACTGACCGCAAGACGGTCGTCGGGCACGGCTTCCGCCAACTGCTCGACCAACCAGGAATCGCGAAGACGCAAGTTGATAAAGCCGGGGCCCGCAATCTCGGCAGGCAGGCAGACGTCGTCCAGTTCCACATTCGAGACAAGCTCGGCTGCCACCTCGCGCGGCGAACGCCCCAATTGCTTGCCCATGGGCATGGCCAGGTTGGCCTGGTAATCGCCGAAGCGAGCGTCCTGCGCGGGTCGGATCATCTCGAGCAGCGGCTCAACAGAATCCACCAAGGGGGTCAGGACAGGCCGAAAGCGATTGCGAATCGTAGCCAAGACGTTCATGGGGCAATTTCCATCCAGTCGACGTGACAGACTCCGTGCGGCTAAAACTCAACGCGTGCCGCGTCACCCCATAACTGCTCAAGCTGAAAGTACTCCCGAGACGGCTCGTCGAATAGGTGAATCACGACACTGCCGTAGTCGAGAATAATCCAGCGGCTCTCGGCGTAGCCCTCAATCGACAAGCGCTTGTCATGCAATTCGTCCTCCAGCCGGTGGTCGATCTCGTCACTCATCGCATGCAACTGCCGTCGGCTCGTGCCGCCGGCAATGACAAAGTAATCAAATTCGCTCGTCTGGCTGCGCGTGTCGAGGATCACAACGTCCTGACCACGATGATCGGCGGCTGTGCGAGCGGCAGCCAGGGCAAGTTTGAGGCTCCGCTCTGGATCAATTCGATGACTGGACTCTGTGTGGGCCTTCGTTGTAACCACTACACCCCTCGTATAAGTGCCTGAAAGAAATCACCCGTCCGCCGTGCACGCCTTCTTGCGAATCGCCCGTCCGTTTGTCGACAATTCAACGGTCAACCTCTATTCTAGTCGGGTGACCTGCCCGGTGGATAGGCGTTTGCCGGGCCGACAGCAGTAAGACCCGTTTCACAAGACGATCCGGAGCACGACAATGGCCGATTGGGTTGAAGAAGGAAAAACGGCGCCCGCGTTTCATCTAGTCACCGACCAGGGAAAAAAGGTTCGCCTGTCGGCCTATCAGGGCCAGCCGGTCGTGCTCTATTTCTACCCCAAAGACGACACGCCCGGGTGTACCAAAGAGGCCTGTGCCTTTCGTGACGCCGGCCGGGAACTGGCCAAATCGGGAGCTCAGGTCCTTGGCATCAGCCCGGACGATACCGAAAGCCACGTTCGCTTTCGCGATAAATATGAGCTGAATTTCACGCTCCTGTCGGATCCCAATCACGTCGTGGCCGAGAAATACGGCGCCTGGCGCGAAAAAAACATGTACGGAAAAAAGAAAATGGGAATCCAACGCTCGACGTTTCTGATCGATGGGCGCGGCAAAATTGCCAAAGTCTGGAAGCGAGTCCGAGTCGAGGGACATGACCAGCAAGTGCTCGAAGCCCTCCAACAACTGAATTGAATCGACTCAAGTCCGCCAAGGTAGCGGGGGGTGCAGGAACGGGCTCGCGTAGCGGTTGGGCTGAGCAAGGTGTTCACT
>CAYNDU010000633.1:0-3199 GCA_964395615.1 uncultured Pirellulaceae bacterium
ATCCAAATCTGCGCGCGCGCGCGGCGTGGATCTCTCTGCGGCGGTGGTCGGCCGACGGGGGCCGGCCATGTTACGAACGGGCTGAGCAACGACTGGCGGACTTTCTGGAGCGTCTTCAACACGCTCCGGAGACGCCGGCTCGCCTGCATTACGACGGTGGCGGCGCACTGACCACGGCGGAATTGGCCCCGCGATTCGCCACCGACTACCACTCGGAGGTTACCAGCGATTTCTCGGCAGACGGTTATCGTCGGGCCGTTCGGCGGGCCATCGAGTACATTCACGCGGGAGACCTTTTTCAAGTCAACTTGTCGCAGCGGCTCTTGACGCCGGCCTCCGAGAATCCGCTCGAACTCTATCTACGGCTGAGGAAGTGCAACCCCTCGCCGTTTGCCGCCTACTTCGACACCGGGCCGTTTCACGTCCTGAGCGCTTCGCCGGAGCGATTCCTGTCGGTTCGGGACCGTTGCGTCGAGACTCGGCCGATCAAAGGGACGCGTCCAAGGACCCGGATGCCGGAAGCCGACTTGTTCTCGGCCGACGAATTGCTGCAGAGCCCGAAGGATCGAGCTGAGAACGTTATGATTGTCGACCTCTTGCGAAATGATCTGTCACGGGTTTGCGATCCAGATTCGGTACAGGTTCCCGATTTGTGTCGGCTCGAGTCCTTTCAGTTCGTGCAGCATCTCGTGTCCATCGTTCGAGGCCGTCTGGCAGAGGGGCAGACCGTCGTCGACCTGATGAAAGCCGCGTTCCCGGGCGGCTCCATTACCGGAGCCCCAAAGGTGCGAGCGATGGAGATTATCAGCGAAATCGAGCCCACGGCCCGAGGGCCCTATTGTGGTGCGCTGGCGTACCTTGGCTGTGACGGGACGTTCGATTCGAGTATCCTGATTCGTACCATTACAGCCGGACGGGGTTGGTGGCAACTGCCCGTCGGCGGCGGCATCGTCGCGGATTCCGACGCCCAGCAGGAGTTCGAAGAAACATGGCATAAAGCCACCGGGTTGCTTCGCGCGCTGCGACAACCCAAGTAGCACGATGACCCACGACGGTTGGGTCGAATCGGTGCCTGAAGGGCTTCCGAATAATGACACTTCGCCGGGCGGATTGATGATCGTTTTGATCGATAATTACGACAGTTTTGCCCACAATCTGGCGCGGTATCTAACACAATTGGGGCAGCGAGTGTCCGTTCATCGGAACGACATGACGGACGTGTCGAGGATTGAAAGAATGGCGCCGCAAGCCATCGTCTTGTCACCGGGTCCCTGTACGCCGAACGAGGCCGGTTGCTGTCTGGACGTGGTGAAGCGGTTGGGAAGTCGCGTTCCCGTATTGGGCGTATGCCTCGGACATCAGGTGATCGCTCAGGCCAGCGGTGGTCGCATCGTCCGAAGTAACCGGCCCGTCCATGGTTGCAGTAGCCAGGTACACCATGACGGGAAGGGAGTTTTTCGGGGCCTGCCCGTGCCATTCAATGCCGGCCGTTACCACTCGCTCGTCGCTGATCGGCGGTCACTTCCCGATTGCCTGACCGTATCAGCCTGGCTCACTGACGGCACGGTCATGGCCGTGCGACATCGCGAGCGGCCGATGATCGGAGTGCAGTTTCATCCAGAGGCCATTTTGACTCAGTTCGGATACCAGCTTCTGGCAAATTTCCTGGAGGATGCCGGAATGCAAGCGACCGGAACCGTGCCACATCGTCAAGGCGACGGTCCCGTTGTGGCCCCGGTACGAGATCAAGTGCAGCGTCCCATAACGTTTTGAATTCCGTCGGAGGCCTGCATGCAAATTCTGGAAGCCGTCGTTACGACCACGCAGTCGAACGGGGACGTACATATCGCACCCATGGGTCCCGAGGTGGACGCCGGTTGGTCCTGCTTCCGGCTGAGACCGTTCATCAGCTCCCAGACCTTCCACAACCTGTCGCGGCATCCGCAAGGCGTGATACACGTGACCGACGACGTTGAGTTGATAGCCCGATCGGCACTCGGCCGGCTCGATCCACTTCCGTCGACGAGGAAAGCGGATCGGATCGATGGATTCATTCTGACGGATGCCTGCCGATGGTACGCGTTTGAGGCAGACCGAATCCTCAACGAAGGGGATCGAGCCGAGTTTCGATGTCGCGTGTTAGCGAGCGGCCGGCAACGAGATTTTTTTGGATTGAATCGAGCGAGGCATGCCGTCGTTGAGTTGGCCATCATCGCCTCGCGTGTGCAGTTTCTTGCCGAGGACGCGATGATCGACTCGATCGAGCGATACCGACCCCTCGTGGAAAAGACGGGTGGCCCGGCTGAACGGCGAGCATTTGATTTTCTCGAGGAGTTTATCCGCGAGTCGATTTTCAACGGCAGAAGCGCTGGGGGCGGCTAGAGTTCGACGGGCGGTTACGATACGATGTTGGCGGGTGACCGCCTATCAATTGGACTCGCGACCGCTTGACGCGCCGGTTGCCGTCTTTGAACCGCGTATCAGTGAATACGTTGGGTCTTTCATGCCTGGCCCCAACCTGTGAGGGTGATGAGCGCGTTCGAGCTGGGCATATTGAGTGGGGGCCGAACGGGTAGACATTTATGGAGCCGGCCTTGGTAACTGTTGTTGCGCCAGCCCGCTTACATTTCGGACTCATGTCATGCGGAGGACAGGGTCGACAGTTTGGCGGTGCGGGTGTGATGGTGTCGGAACCACGCTTGAAAGTGGAGGTGCGCGGGGCGTCCGAGTTTCGAGTGTGTGGTCGGTTGTGCGAACGAGTGAATTGGGTCGTTGCGCAGTGGTGCCGGCATCGTGGCCGTACCGCCCCTCCCTCGTGCGAGGTGACGGTGTGCGAGGCTCCTGAACAACACATGGGGCTCGGCAGTGGCACGCAACTTGCCATGGCGGTGGTGTCCGGTCTCGATAGGATCGTTGGTCATCAGACCGCTCCGGCAGGCGACCTGGCGGCGGCCGCCGACCGCAGCCGTCGATCGAGTGTCGGCACGTACGGGTTCCTCCAGGGCGGGCTCATTGTTGAGCTTGGAAAGGAAAGCACCGAGCCGGTCGGCAAGTTGTTCTGCCGGTGTTCGTTTCCCGACCGATGGCGCTGGTTGTTAATACGCCCTGAACGGTTGCCACCGGCAATCTTCGGCACGGAAGAACAAGCCGCGTTTGCTCGGGTGCCGCACGTACCACAAGAGGGCCGTAGCCGCGTGGC
>CAYNDU010000634.1:0-3195 GCA_964395615.1 uncultured Pirellulaceae bacterium
GCTTTCCCAGGCACTGAGATCCTCGTGCGCGTTGCCTCTGCGGCCTATTCCCTGGTATGTGGTCTAACGGGTCGGCTAACCCGGTGTGCGATCCGACGGGCAATGAGCGTGGTGGCGCGCCTGGCCAGGCGTACGTCCCAGGGATGGTCGCCCAACTGAATCGATTTGATTCGGTTAGTGTGTCGAAATGATGACAGTTCGGCATGGCGGACCCGCCGCTCGACGCTGCAACACCCGTGTTTTCCTGCATTTTCGGACTGACTCACCCGTTTGGCACGCTCTGTGCGTTACATCCTGATTCAGAAACAAACGGCTCGCGGCACACAGCGTTCACCACACACAAGGAGTTCTGTCATGCGTAAAGTAACCATTGCTATCGCACTCGCTCTGGCGACCCTCACCAGTCAGGTTCAAAAGGCAAACGCCCAGCCCCCATCGGGCATGATGTTGGGCATCTACGCGTTCAACACCTGGAGAGGGTTGTACGTTGTCAACACGATCCCCGGTTTTTCGGCTGAAGGCCGGCTGTTTCGTGGCGACGTCTTGCAGCGGGTCACAGCCGACGGATTCCACGTCTACTCGGCTCGCAGCCTGAGTGCGTTGGAGTTTGCCAAGGACCAGATTGGACCGAACCGAATGGCGTCCCTGGAAGTCTTTCGGCCGGGCGTCGGGCTGGTCTATTTTTGGGTCGAGTTCGTGCCGATCGGGATCGCAGCACGGGCGATGACCACGGATGGCTCGGCACCTCAAAAGGCGCCGGTCAAGGCCCGGATGTTGACAGAGCGCGAGCGGCCCGGAGCTCGACAGTTGTTTCAGCGAAGTGGCACCAACAACAACGGCAACGCTGGTTCCGGTGCAGGCCGACCGAACCAGGGGAACCGTCCGATCCTGCGACCCCCGGTTGTGACCATTCCTCCCGTCCAACAGGGTGATCGACAAACCAGCGATGCGGCATCGCTGTTCCGCCGCCGTTGATCACGGCGGTCATAAAGGTACTCGACCCGGCGACGCTCTTGTACGGTGGCCGGATTCGAAGCCGATCGAACGCCAGGGATTCCCCCCAATCCCTGGCGTTCATTTCATTGCAGTCGCAGTCACTCCCCGATCAGCCCGGGCCGAGTGTGAGCTCATGTCTGACAGCCTCGACCCTTACGAGCCGGATTGCACCCGGGCGCCCGTCAATCTCGATCGGCGCGCAGCACGGACACGAAGGCTTTTTGGGGTATCTGCACCTGGCCGATCAGCTTCATTTTGGCCTTGCCCTTCTTTTGCTTTTCAAGCAGTTTCTTCTTGCGCGTGACATCGCCGCCATAGAGTTTCGCGGTGACATCCTTGCGATAGGGCTGGATGGTGGACCGGGCGATGATGGTGCCGCCGATGACACCTTGGATTGGGATCTTGAACTGATGTCGAGGAATCGCTTCCGCGAGTTTCTCACAGTAATGGAGTGCTCGGGTGCGCGCCTTGTCACGATGGACCAGGTAGGAGAGCGTGTCGACGGGCTCCTTGTTGACAAGAATGTCGACCTTTACAACATCCGTCTTGCGATACTCGATCGGTTCGTACGAGAAGGACCCGTAGCCGCGCGTGATCGTCTTGAGTTTGCCGTAGAAATCGAAGAGCACTTCTCCGAGCGGCATCTGGCTGGTGACTTCGACTCGAGCCACGGAGAGATAGTTCATCGTCTGGCTCTCCGACCGATATTCCCGGCATAACTCCATAACAGGACCGACGAATTCTTCCGGAGTCAGAATGGCCGCCGAAATATAGGGTTCGCTGACCGAGTCAATTTGAGAAGGATCCGGCCAGTGGCTGGGGTTGTCGATATCGATCGTCGATCCGTCTTTCAGCGCGACTTTATATTTCACTGACGGGGCCGAGATGACCAGGCCGATATCAAATTCCCTCTGCAATCGTTCCTGCACGACATCGAGATGGAGGAGGCCAAGAAACCCGCACCGAAATCCGAATCCAAGGGCGGCCGAACTGTCCTTTTCGTAAGTTAGCGAGGCATCGTTGATTGCCAGCTTGTCGAAGGCCTTGGTGAGGTCCTTATACTCATTTGAATTCATGGGATAGACGGAGGAAAAGACGACTTGCGTGGCTTCTTGATAGCCGGGAATAGGCTCGGACGCCTGACGATCAAGGAGTGTGATCGTATCGCCGATCTCGATCTCCCGAACGCTTTTTATCCCGGCCACAATATAGCCGACTTCCCCCGCGCTCAGTTGCGGTCTGGGGTTGAGCTTCAATTGGTTGAAGCCCAGTTCCTCAACGGAATAACTGCGGCCTGAGTGCATGAAGTGGATCGTGTCGCGAATCTTCAAAGTCCCTTCCATCACGCGCACCTGTAGAATGACGCCTCGGTACGAATCAAAATGCGCATCGAAGACCAGCATGCGCAGAGGCGCTTGCGGATCGCCTTGCGGACCCGGAAGTTTCTCAACAATTCCCGCCAGCACGTCGGAGATGCCTTCGCCCGTTTTCGCCGAGACAGGAATAGCCTCGAAAGGGTCGAGGCCCAGATCTGCGTCAATCTCCTCGCGCACACGCTCGACGTCGGCAGCTGGCAGATCGATCTTGTTGATCACCGGAAGAAGTTCCAAATCACTGTCCAACGCGAGGTAGAGGTTGGCGACCGTTTGAGCCTCGACGCCCTGAGATGCGTCGATCACGATGAGTGCCCCTTCGCACGCCATGAGTGAGCGCCGTACTTCGTGCGAGAAATCGACGTGGCCGGGCGTATCAATCAGGTTCAACAGGAAGTCACGGCCGTCGGCCGTTCGGTAGGAGAGCGTGATCGTGTTGCTCTTGATCGTAATGCCCCGTTCACGCTCGATGTCCATCGCATCGAGCAGCTGGTCGCGGAATTCACGTTGCGTCACGGCGCCACAGGCCTGGATCAATCGGTCGGCCAGCGTCGACTTGCCATGATCGATGTGGGCGATGATGCAGAAGTTTCGAATGTGTTCCATAAGAGCAGTTTCTGCGGGAAATGTGCTGATATTCCACTCACCGCCAAAAGTCTAGTGAATGAACGGGTCCCACGGTAGGGATTGCGCCTCCGGACGGGCATGCTGTGGCACGATTACGGGAGTCCCCCGTGCCGGCGGGGTGGCAACGTCCGGAACCGATGGCGCCGAGGGTGCAGGAACGGGCTTTTTTTAGGTGGACGTATTCAGCGCGATCTTGACG
>CAYNDU010000635.1:0-3176 GCA_964395615.1 uncultured Pirellulaceae bacterium
GTCCCAACGCCCACCGGAACTCGTGCACCGTGCGTGCCCCGACAGTCAACCTCTAACCGAGGGGCGGCACCGCATCGATCGAGTATCTCGGGTTTCGATAGAGCTGGCTCGTCAAGAGTTCGGCGCCCCCTTCAGGACGAGCGTCACGTCTCGAATGCCATTCCCGATCGGTCGGCACCCACCGAGGATCGACGGGCCAGGCACAGAACGGTGGGTACCCTAACGCGGCCGTCAGTTTTCCCGTGTGCATCGTGACATTTCCTGCCCTCGGCGGAATCGGACCGGCCTCATGACGGTAACATCCGTGCAACAGATCGGGATCGTATCCGCCAACACGATTTACAATCTGGGCGATCTCGTACAAACTCAACTTACGCGGGCCGCCCGCATGATAGAGTCCAGAGAGCGTGTTGCATAAGAGACGACCACAAACTCGATTCAAACAATCGGTGTACTTGGGTGTTCGGATCTCGTCATAATACAACGTAGCAGGTTTCCCTTTCTGAAATCGATGTTGGATCCAATCGATGGCACCCGCGTGGCCGTTGAAACTGACTCCCATCGGTAATGAAATCCGCAACACACAGGCCGAAGGATACTCAGACATTATGACTCGCTCGGCCTCAACCATCGTTCGGCCATAGACGGTAACGGGATCGACGGGGTCCTCTTCCAGGTGATCGCCCGCACCAGCCCCTGAAAAGACCAGATCGATCGACCAATGAACGAGTCGGGCCTGGCAGGCCCGAGCCCAACGAACCAGGTTTTGCGCACCCAGAACATTGACCCGCCGCGCCATGGCCGGGTCCAACTCGCATGACTTCAGCTTGCAGGTTCCTTCACCATTCAGTACCGATGCAAAGGCGTACCGTCGGAACAGATCGTCAATCTGCCGGGGATCATGCAGGTCACACGGTTCGATGCCTGGCCCCCTAAGAAGCCAGTTATCACGGCGGCGTGTTCCGATCACCTGGCCTGGGTAAAGTGAGCGGAAGTAGTGGAACGCGTTATACCCGGCGACGCCGGCAATTCCGGTCACCAAGAGAGGCAGAGGCGGCGGCGTGTTCAGCATTCTTTCACCCAGCGACGTCGGGCGCCTCCGTGCTTGCAGGGCGCCGAATAAAACGGTTGACTCGAAATCCAGCACGCATTGTAAGGAATTCGTGGACTCCACGTCAGGTAGATCCAAGAGCGCCATTGGCATCCTCAGATCGTTCGACGCCGGGAATGGGTGCGGGCCCGCACCAAGGTTGACTTCGTGCAACGAACGATTGTCCGGTATCTGTTCGAGCGATCGAACGGAACCACGAGCCACTTACTTCACGGAGGACGAATCATGTTTCGAACAAACGCCACGACAACACGCGGATTCGGTCTGGCCCTCTTGGCCGCGGTGACACTCTGGGCCGAGGCGCCGCGAACGGCAGCAGCCGGCTCAAAACAGGTCGTCGGTCGGCAATGGAGTGGAAACCTGATTTCGCTCGACGCCGTCAATCACACCGGGTTTGACCGATTACTCAAAAAGTACGTTGATCGGCTGGGAATGGTGAATTATCGACAATGGAAGGCCAGTGCTGACGACATGCGGTCCCTGGCCCAGTATCTCGATCACCTTTCCCAAGCCGACCCGCGGCGACCGGCCCAGCGAGCCGCCCAGCTGGCGTTCTGGATTAACGCGTATAACGCCGTGACGCTACACGGAATTCTGCGTGAGTATCCCACGACCAGCATTCGCAACCACACGGCGAAAGTGTTCGGCTACAACATCTGGAAGGACCTGCTCCTTCAAGTCGGCCCCGAACAGTTCTCGCTCGAACAGATCGAGCACAAGATCCTGAGAAAAGCGGGCGAGCCCCGCGTGCATTTTGCCATCGTCTGTGCATCGATGAGTTGTCCCAGGTTGATGAACGAAGCCTACACGGCGGACCGGCTCGAGCAACAACTGGCCGAGAACACAAAAGACTTCTTCTCGAATCCTCGCAATTTCCGATCGGACGTGGCACGCGGCACGATCCAGGTCTCGTCCATATTGAAGTGGTTCGCCGCCGACTTCGGAACCGATCAAGGGGCCCAATTACGTACCATCGCCCCCTATCTGCCGGACCGGGCCGCCCAACAATTGGCACTCAGCGGTCGCGCTCAAGTCAGTTACCTGGCGTATGACTGGGGGCTGAACCAGCAACCGAAGAGGCGTTGACCGCCCGAGGATGGCCCGGACGACCATCTGCCCCCCCGACTGAGCGGGTCCGTCGTCGTAAGAAATGATGCCGGAACGCATCATTTGTCCCCCAAGAAGCTCCCTCTTCCGTGCGCGCGCCGTGCCTTAGGGCCGATTACGCGGGCGGCACCGCTCATAGAGGCGGGGTAACCTGTTTGGTTGCCAAAAGATGCACCAATTTGCTGACAGATTTTGCGATTGAGTTTATTCTGAAATTCTGACCCGTCTTTTCGATTATCCCTAAGTTGGGCTGAATTTCCGCTATGAAAAAACACCTCCGCCGCCGCCAGGTTCGTCCCTCACTGCAAAAACTGCGCGAATTCCTATTCGGTTCGCCCCCGTCCGCTCATCCCGGTCTGTCGATGAGGCGCCATTCGGGCATCCGGATCGAATCGCTCGAAGGCCGACTGCTGCTGGCCGGCGATCTGGGTGTTGATGACTTGTTACCTGCCGATGGCAGCCAGGCAGTCGTTGAGGGCCCGGCCAGTCTGGACGTCCAGGCAACTGACAGCGCGGCAAATCCGGCAGCCGAGGGCGAAAACGTGCCGGCGCAGGACCTGGTCGCCTTCGCCAAGGCGTTGGCCCAGGCGGGAACGGTCGAGTACGGTGCCATCTGGTGTCCGGCCTGTAATGCGCAAAAGGAGCTGTTTGAGGACGGGGGCGAGTTCATGCCGTTCGTTGAGGTAACGAACCCGGATCGCACGCTCAATCAAATCGGCATCGACAACAACATCACAGCCTTCCCCACCTGGGTCTTCCCAGACGGAACGCGCGAAGTCGGAGTGATCCCGTTACAAACGCTGGCCGACCGAAGCGGGATTGCCATCCCAACCTCGGCTGATCCGTTCGTTGCTCCCACCGGCGATGTCACGGTCCTGGGTGGGTCACCGTTGCACGTGGGATTGAATGGCTACGACCCGAATGGCGGGCCGCTGACCTATACGGTCACCAGCAGCAA
>CAYNDU010000636.1:0-3173 GCA_964395615.1 uncultured Pirellulaceae bacterium
AAGCTTGATTCTTGCCTTACCGAACGGTGCGGATTCGCAGAACGGACCGTTCGACCGGCTCGCCCGAAGATGGCGGAGCAGGTGGTGGCGCAGAGCCCTGTAGCGGGTGAGCGGAGTGCAGATTCGGCAGCAGGCGAGGCGGGCCTTCGTTCGCTCGGTGCGCTTCCATCATCAACTGCGGCTCCGTGTAGTCGTCTCTCGGACTGAATACCGGCTGAGTCGGGACGGGGTGGAATCGCGAGTGCGGTGCCTGGATTTCTTGCTCGGTCCACAAGAGCTCGGAACTGTGTCGCAAGAACGGACGACACCAGCGCGGTAGTCCGATCCGTTGCACCATCATGGGCCCCGGTGCAACCCGACAATCGGATGAGTCGCTCTGGAGTGAGGTGCATTCGCCGCCGTCGTTCGATTGACTGGGACTGCCTGGTGACTGGTCCAATTCGCCATTAGGACTCGCGATGTGCGGTTCGGCCGAATAACGATGGGAGACCATGAACGGTCCTTGGCATCCGACCAGACCCACAAACAGCGCGACCGTCACGAGGAACCAAGGGTAGGCGGACCTTCCTTGGTTGGTGGCAAAGCGCGCATCCATGTGGACGAAACTCCGTGAGCATACAGATCGTGGTAATCCGGGTATCGGCCAGTCCGCCCCGGATAATCCACGTAATCGGCAAACTTTATCAGGTTCCGCCGGTTGGTTCCGCGGTCTCTGGCGAGTCTTGAGGCTTCGGCGAGGCTCGGCGAGCCATGGTCCGCAGCAATTGCCCGAGCAGGAATAACAAGAGCGGGTATGTCGGCCACCACCGGATCCACAGCGGCCGAGCGGCCCGGGCGCCAGTCGGCCTCGCCATCTGACCGCCGGGCCCCACGTCGTCACCACCAGGATCGATCTGAACCTGGCGTGATCGGGAGGCGGTCGATGTCCCGAGGCCTTCAAAAATCGATCCCATCACGAGAATGGACAATGCAAGCATGAGCATCCCGCAACCGCCGATCGCCATGGCGCCTTTGAATGCGCTTTCCTCGGTCACCCCGGTCTCGAACAAGTCGATCGATCGGCCTCGACGAGAGCTGCGGACGGCGGCGTCGGCAAGATCAAGAGCGTGACAGGCGTCGGTCCACGATGTATCTTCGGTGTCCGTTTCCGTCGCTGCCTGCAACCGAGTCAGAACATGCTCGGACTCGTCCCAGTCGGCGGCTTGGAATTTCCGGTTACCGGATCCTTCGACGGTGAGTTCCCAGGCAGCCGTATCGAAGGGTGTCGTGAGGCACGCCGAGCCACGATCTCCCATAAAATTCCACCTGGCCGCTTGCGTCGTGGCCGGAGGCACGACCGACCAGCGAACGAGCAGTCCGCTGCGCGCGGTGCAGGTCGTCTGGCGCGGCACGGCCAATTTCGGGCCATCGGGTTCGGCAACTGAAAGGACGCGTTCGATCGGCCCCACCAGTTCACGCAGCAGAAGACAATGCCGTGCAAGGAGCGACCAGCTATGCGGACGGTTTGAGTCGGCCAAGGGAACGTCGATCGACACCAGTTCCAGACGCCCGATGGGCGAGGCGGATTCATCCTTCAGCCACTGGCCCAGCCGATCCCACAGCGGGTGCCCTTGTCCAGGGCAATGGGTTAACAGGCCGGGGTGGGACTCCTGGCGGATCATATCCAGTTCCAGTGCCAACATGGGTTCCGATGGTGGAAAACCAATCATGAGCGGGATTTCCGCCTGGGCCAACTTGCGCAGCGCTTCCGCCCGCCAACTCTCCTTCCTGTCGGCGGATATCAAGACGCAGTCGCATGACCTGTCACCCAGCAATTGCTCCCATTCATCCGATCCCGGGCCGGCCCATCCCGGACGTTGCCGTTCCTCTCCGCGCGACTCGACCCATTCCTCTCCACGCGACTCGACATTGTCCGAGGCGGATGGGTCGGCTCCCGCTTGCTCGAACGACGCTCCGTCGAGCTCACCTGGCTGAAGTTCCCGGCCGGAGGCCGTTCGGACGGTCCAGCCACGGCGACAGGCGGCTCGGCCCCAGGCGAGCAGGTCTGGTCCGGCACCCAAGAGTGCAACGCGCATCGGTCTCTCCCGGTATAGATGGACGCCCGCCTGGCGACTCACAGTTGTCGTATATGATACCCGCCGTCGACATGAATGCGCTCACCGGTCGTGAAAGCCAGCTGGCCCTTTACAAGCACCATGACCGCGTTTGCGATATCCTCCGGTTGTCCCCAGCGACGGATGGGCGTCAATCCCTCTTCGATGAGCGTGTCATATTTGCCCCTGACTTCGGCCGTCATGTCGGTCTGGATAATACCGGGGCAGATTTCATAGACGCCGATGTTATGTTCGGCCAGCCGCATGGCAAAGAGCCAAGTCATCATTTGCATGGCCGATTTGGTCAGACAGTAGTCCGCTCGATTCGTGGATACTGAAAATGCCGAGACGGATGAGACGTTGATAACCGTTCCTCGATCGAGTTGGCCGTCTTGCCGAGCGTCGATCATTCGGTTTGCTACGGCTTGCGTCAGAAAGAAGGGCCCCTTCAAGTTGGTCGAAAATACCGTCTCCCAGTTTTCTTCGGTTGCCTCGAGAATATCCTTCCGGCCGGGCGAGGTAATGCCGGCATTGTTAACCAGCACGTGTGGCTCGCCAAACCGATCGACGGTCGCATCAACTAACCGCCGTTGCTGCTCGGGATCGCCGATGATCGCCTGAATCGGCTCCGCCTGTCCTCCCGCTTGGCGAATCTGGTGGACGACCTGTTGGGCGGCCTCGGCGTTTCTTGCGTAATTCACGACGACCGAGTAACCGGCCTGCCCGAGCGCCTCGCAGACGGCGCGCCCGATTCCTCTCGATCCGCCGGTGACAATCGCTACGGGACAGGCAGGCATTGCTGTTTCTTCCTGGTCACATCCGACGAGTCATCGGTCACGGAACCGCGTTCCGTTCAATCGATGGCTTCCGAGGTCCATTATCCGGGCAGCGGCATGGACCGGAACCCCCTTTTGGTGGTTGACGGGAATCGAACAAAAAAAGCGGGCGTCTTCGAATGGTTCGAAGACGCCCGCCGGGTGTTCCCTGGCACCGGGGTGGTGGAATCCACCCCGGTGCTCACGTGTAAGTTCCCACGCGCAGCACATCGTGGTGCAGACACACCAGGGATCTGCAGAAGGA
>CAYNDU010000637.1:0-3165 GCA_964395615.1 uncultured Pirellulaceae bacterium
TGCCTCTGTGACTCCGTGAGAGGCCATTCTTCTGATCGAACTCGTTACCCAGCTGCGGTGTTGTCGTGTCGACTGAATATCTTGACCGAACGGTGTCGCGAGCGCACTACGACTCGGTCTGAGCGACGTAATGGCTCAGTTGCTTCAGTTCGCGTTCAAACCCGCCCGACAAGATCGGGAACCGGCACCATGTTTTGGGGTCGAGGTTTTCATCGTCCACGTGGAAGGATGGAGCGTATCGCTCACGCTTCCACTGGTTGCGAGCCCAAAGGCGGTAGAATCTCGCAATCCACTCGGCCAACTGCCGGACTTCGTAACCGGACGTCCCATCCAGCATCAAGCGCTGAAGCGTTTCGATCGGCATCAACTTGTCCCGGATAGCGGCCCGTTCGATCGCGTCCAGGACAACGTACGGCATCAAGTCGGACTCGTCGGTCTGGCCGGCCTTGGGCGGCCTGAGTTCGGCCGTTGGTAGTTGAACGTTTACACGGCCCAATGCCGGAACCGGTCCCACGCCGGTTGGACCGGCCTTCTCGAGCCAGACCAGCCATGATCGCAGAAACGCCTTATCGATACCTGCGATCGGCGCCAGCCCACCCGAAGTGTCGCCGTCCATCGTTGCATAACCGACCGCAGCTTCGGATCGGTTGCTGGTCGACAGTAGCAATGCGCCCAAAACGTTCGCCAGCATCCAGACACTTGGGGATCGCACGCGCGCCTGAATGTTCTGCAGGGCGATGTCATCATGTTCCCACGTCAGCGGTCGCCCGAGGGCATGGCAGACAATCGCCTCGTATTCTTGGACAATGTTGTCAACATCCAGTACGTGAAACGTCGCACCCAACGACTCGGCAACGGCTTGGGCAGCGTCGCGGGTGACGTCCGAACTGTTTCGAGTGGATTGGTAAACGCACGTCAATAATCGGCCGGTCATGCTCGTCGCATCGGGTCCGACGAGCGGAGTCTTCAGGTGGGAAAGTCTCTCGGCAAATCGATCGGCGCCCAATTCCGCCAATCCAAGACGAACCATCAATGCCGCCAGGCACGCAACGGCTGCCGAATCGGCTCCGCCGCTGAGCGACACCACAAAACCACATGACCGGCTCTTGCGCAAATAGTCGAAAAGGCCGAGCGAAACGGCTCGCGTGAACTCCTCTTCTTTGACTCGGTCCGTCGACTCCCAGTCTGGGACGTGCGTCTCATGCGCGGTCGGGTCGGCCTTCCCCAGCGTGAAATCGGTCCGTGCAAAATGGCCGGCCCCGTCTTCCAGCTCAACCTGGCTGCTCTCGGCCCGGGCGTGCGCCATCCGAGTCTGCTCGACGTCAACAACGGCTGAAGTCAGGTGAAAGTCTGCATAAGAGAAACGTTTTGCCTCGGCAAGAATCTTGCCATTCGAGGCAATCACTGCGTCACCATCATAGATGGCGCGACCGGCCTCGTTGCCAAGCAGATTCGAGTAGACGTAGCTGACATGAAATGCTCGAGCCCCTTCCAGCACAAATCGACGACGTACCCGATGTTTGCCAAACGCAAAGTGGCTGGCGCTGGGATTCAAAATAATGTCGACGCCGCGCCCCGCTAAATCGCCGCCGGGCCGTTCCGCTACCCACGCGTCCTCGCAGATCTCAAACCCGATTCGGATGTCTCCGCATTCAAAAACGAGATCGCCCAGTGGATAGGTATTGGAACCATGGTGATAGTCTGCCTGATGACCGGCGGGCCAGGGCTTGAACCAGCGAGGCTCGTAGTGGATTCCGTCGCCCGCCAGATTCTGTTTGGCGGCCAGGCCAATCAGCTGACCGTCGACCAGCAGCGCGGCCACGTCGAACACTCCGCCCCGAAAGAGCACCGGCAGGCCGACCGAGACCGCCAGACCGGACGTCCGCCCGGCAATTCGCTCCAGCATCTCCCACGCAGACTTGAGTACGCCGGGTGCATGAAAGGCATCCTCACATCCGTAGCCGGTGATGCATAGCTCGGGAAAACAGAGAAGACCGACGTCGTCGCGCCGGGCCTCGTCAATCGCATTCAATATACGTGCGGTATTACCCTCCCAGTCGAGAGGTGTCTGGTTGACTACCGCCGCCGCAATCTTGACCAATCGCATGAACTTACCTCAACCCATTGTTGCTGAATCGTGCGACCGACTCGCAATCGATCAGTGTAACAGATGAAGACCCATGTCCTGCCGGCGGGCGTTGATCGTCTGCCAGGCAAGCGGTTCGAGTTTCAAAAATCGGATCAGTTGAGAGGATGTGACATGTAGTCGATCGGCCGCCGGACGAGGTTCCCAACCACATCCGGCCAGCACATCCAGGGCCTCGGCCAGGAGGCGCGGAAAGTCCTCGTGACGCGGATCGACGCGTAGCCGCTCGCCCAGGCAACGGCTCTGCCAGAGCCGGGATGGGCCGCTGCTCGCCGCCCGTTCACTCCTCACCAGAACCGCCAACCGTCGGCGCAAGCGGGATATGGCGATCCGCCGGTTCTCTTCCTGGCTCCGCCGTTCCGTAGCCTCGGCTCGAACGCCCGACGGGCGATGCGTGATGACGACGGCCGTTTCGACCTTGTTTCGGTGCTGACCGCCCGGTCCGGACCGTCGCTGGCGGCGCAGCTCGCAGAGCCGCAGCAACTGTTCCTCGGAAAGGTCGGCTGGGTGGGCGTTCATGGTCGTGGGGTGCAAGTATGGCGATCGGAAGCGGTCATCCACCAGTCCCGGCCGAAACGAATTCCCTCGATAACGATCTCTGAATCGCTGTCGATTTCCGAATCGCTGTCATGGGACTATAATTAAATGTTGGAGAGGAACTCGCGTCGACCATGCTCGGCCGGACCGTGAAATGGACCCGTAATGAAAACGCCTCGTCTTGTTACGGCCAGGTCAACGCGTACTTTCTACCACGAACGCCACGAATAAAGGAAGGCCTCCGGAGTCCAGCTCCAGTCGTTTTGGTGATTCTGAAAACGGGGTGGTCTCACTGCACGGGTGGTCGCTCTGTGGCCGAATCCGCTTTTCGGCTGATTTGGGTTTGAACCGAATAAGCAACGGCAGCCACTCGTGGACAAACGGCGACCGTGCCGTACGTGGCCGAGAGACGACACAGTTCGAACCGAGTCGTGATCCTCCAGCGGACTGGACAGAAAATGCCGACAGCCCCGAGCCGGTCG
>CAYNDU010000638.1:0-3161 GCA_964395615.1 uncultured Pirellulaceae bacterium
CCCCAGCCGACTTTTCCCTCCCAAAACGCAAAGCCCCCCCTATCGGGCCGGCAGCGAGCTATTCCGTTTCACCCCCATCCGTTTGATTTCGTCCCGCCTGTTTGGCCCGGCGCAGTGATTCGTCGGCCAGGCAGACCAGCTGGTCGATTGCCACGGGATCACCCGGTTCGAGGACGGCAAACCCTGCGCTGCAGGTTATTTCGCCGACCTGGACGTGGCCCGAATCGCAAGCCAGTCCACGGCGAATACGGTCAACGACCTGGCGAGCCTGCTGTCCGGAGACACCGGGGAGCAATATGCCGAACTCGTCGCCACCCAGGCGGGCCGCCAGATCATGTTCACGTATGGCGCCGACCAGCGCATCGGCCACACCACGTAGTGCCTTATCGCCCACTGCATGACCGACCAGGTCGTTGACACGTTTGAAAGAGTCAACGTCGAACAGGGCCACGCACAGCGATCCCTGCGTTTGACGCGTCGACCGCCACTGTTCGTCCAGGCGGTGATCCCAGACTCGGCGATTGGCCAATCCGGTCAACGGATCCTTTTCCGCAAGGTGTTCGAGTATTTTTCGACGGCGCTCGTGACGACGCCACCGGCGCCGAAGCCGTACGATTTCGTACAGCAATTGACAGGCCAGGCGAAGCTCGCGATCGGTGGCGTCCGCCGGCAGGACGACGTCAGCCGGACCGCCGGCACCCAGCGCCACCAACCCGATTTCTCCCCGCGTCAAGAGATCAAGCAGAGGTTCCGGCAGCCGGTCAACCGGCAAGTGGTCGGTGAGCAAGATGTCGGGCAGGGGGGCATCGCTCCCTGCGACCACGTCGTCCAACGAAAGCGTCTGTGCCTGGCGACGTAATGCAGCCGACCAGTGAGTCCGGCGTTCGGCATCGGTCGAGATCAACAGCAACCTTGGGGCAACGGCCATGCAACACCCGTCTTTACGGTCACCGGCTCCCGTATCCGAAACGCTTCAGGCAAAATGACCTGGGAACAATGACCTGGGAACACTGGCCGGCTCGAAGCGTCCGTACTGCCGGTGTCGACGCGTCGAACAGCCCGCGAAGGTCTGCCACGCGATGGTCTTTCGCAACACAGTGGTACTCGTATCGGGTCAACTTACTTGATCCCCGGTCGTTTGTCACGGTCCTGCTTGCAGACAAGCTCGGTCCTGTTAGAATCACGAGGCGAAGTACCGCCAGCGACGAGTTCACCGGGCCCCTATCCGCCTTCGCGCGTCGCGGCAGGCCATTCTTCGGGTAGAACGATTACCAGGAAGGACGGTCTGATCGCAAGTGGGCCCGCGTTTCGGCCCATGCCGGCCCGGCGCGTGGTGGATTGCGAAAGACACCACGGTGGCAGGAGGGATCACCATGCTGAGCACCGAGACGGCGCCGCCCATCACCTATCCGGCCTGTTGGACTCGTCGACATCTGATTGATCTCGAGAGTCTGTCGGTTCAAGAACTCAATGTTCTGCTCGACACGGCCGCCGCATTCAAACGAGCCACCGGTGGTTGTCGTCACAAGTTGCCGGCACTGCAGGGCAAGACCACGGCAAACCTGTTCTTTGAAAACTCCACGCGCACCCGTACGAGTTTTGGGCTGGCCGCCAAACGACTCGGCGCCGACGTCGTGGAGTTCACGGCGTCGAGTAGCAGCCTGTCGAAAGGCGAGACGTTCATCGACACGGCAAAGAACATCGAGTCGATGAACGTGGACGTCATGGTGATGCGGCATCGCACGCCGGGTACTCCGCGATTGTTGGCCGATCACGTTGACTGTGCGGTGGTGAATGCGGGTGACGGACCTCACGAACACCCGACGCAGGGCCTGCTCGATATCCTGACCATTCGGGAATGTCGAGGAGATCTGAACGGACTGACGGTGGCATTGGTTGGCGACATTGCCCACAGCCGAACGGCGCGGTCGAATATCTGGGGATTGCTCAAACTGGGCGCCCATGTGATCGTCTGCGGTCCGGCCACACTGGTTTCGCGTGGCTGGGAGCAATTTGGCGTGGAAGTGAATTACAACTTGGATGAGATCCTGTCGCGTTGCGACGTCCTGAACCTGTTGCGGATTCAGTTTGAGCGTCAGACAACGCGGCCGTTTCCGTCGGTTCGCGAATACGCGCTGCTCTACGCCATGAATCACGATCGAATGATCCAGGCCAAGGACGACATCCTGATCATGGCCCCCGGGCCGATAAACCGGGGTGTCGAGATTACTCCAGATGTCGCCGACGGCCCTCACTCGGTCATCCTGGATCAAGTTACAAACGGCCTGGCTGTGAGGATGGCCGCGTTGTGGCTGGTTGCCGGCGCCCGCTCGCCCGATAATCGTGAATTGACGCCCAAATGATCTCGGAACATTCGCCGACAGAAGACGTTTTCCGAAGAGTGCCCTCGGGATCCGAAGCATGCCCGGCAGATCCCCCCCGCCGACGCCCCCGCGGCCGGCACCGTTCGTACTTCGACTCCGCGCTACAAGAAATAACGAGACACCCCCATGCCTTCGCTCTTGATCAAGAATGGTCGGCTGATTGATCCCAGCCAGGGTATCGACAGAATCTCCAACGTGCGCGTTGAGCGGGCGGCGATTGCGGCCCTGGACGCGGGCGATGAACCGGCCGATTCGGTCATTGACGCCGAAGGGATGATCGTCGCGCCCGGACTGGTTGACATGCATTGCGAACTGCGCGAGCCCGGCTGTGAGGAGGACGAGACGATCCAATCGGGTACTGCCGCAGCGCTCGCCGGCGGATTCACGTCAGTCGCCTGCACGCCCAATACCGATCCACCCATCGATACTCAGGCGAGCGTCGAATTTGTCCGTCAAAAGGCCGCTCGAGCGGGAAACTGCCACGTATTCGTGTTGGCTTGCGTCAGCAAGAACCGGGAGGGACAAGAGTTGGCCGAAATGGGTGGGCTGGTTGAGTCCGGGGCGGTCGGATTCACCGACGCGGATCGACCGATCCACAATACGGAGTTGTTGCGGAGGGCCATGGAATACAGCCTGATGTTCGACGTGCCGATCTTGAACCATCCGGAAGTTCTCGAACTATCCCACGACGGGATCATGCATGAGGGCTCCACCTCGATGGTCCTCGGCTTCACCGGAATGCCGGCGGATGCCGAAGAGGTGATGGTAGCACGTGAC
>CAYNDU010000639.1:0-3132 GCA_964395615.1 uncultured Pirellulaceae bacterium
CCCCCCCCGCCCCCCCCCCCCCCCCCCGACAGCCCCCCCGACGCCCCGGCCCCCCCGCCGCATCGCGAGCCGGCAACGGCTCGAACGAATGCTCGGCGCTTCTCGCTTCATCCAAGCTCGCCATTGACGGAGTCACCGACGACCGGTCCGAATCAAACGCGAACCGGCTCGGCGGATCCGGCGAGTTGACTGGAATAGCGATGACGAAGCGGCTCGATTTCCAGGGCCAGGAATTGCTCCACTTGCTCGGGCGCACGACCAACGAATTCGTCCGGGTTGAGTACCTGCTGCCAGGGAACGTCGGCAAATTCCGGGTCGCTTTGCAGGCGGTCGAGCAAGTCGTTTTCACCACCTTCCTGCTTGACGACGGCTGCCGCAGCCTGGCTATGCTCGCGAATCCGTTCGTGGAGCGTCTGCCGGTTTCCGCCGGCAGTGACCGCGGCCATCAGAATGTTCTCGCTGGCCATAAACGGAAGTTCCTGGGCAAGGTGACGGGCGATCACCTGCGGATAGACGACGAGTCCAGAAGTCACGTTTTCCAGCAGCACAAGCACTGCATCGACGGCCAGGAACGCCTGTGGCAGTACGAGGCGTCGATTGGCGCTATCGTCGAGCGTACGTTCCATCCACTGCGTGGCCAGGGTTTGAGCGGGACTGGTCTGCAAGGTGATGACCCAGCGTGACAACGAACAGACGCGTTCGCACCGCATGGGATTACGTTTGTAGGCCATGGCCGACGAGCCAATCTGTTGCTTTTCGAATGGCTCCTCGATTTCCTTGCGACCGGCCAGCAAACGGACGTCGGTCGCCATCTTGTGAGCGCTCTGAGCGAGTCCCGAAAGAACATCCAGCACCTGGGCATCGATCTTTCGAGAATAGGTCTGACCGGTGATCGGGTACGTTGATGAAAATCCGATCCTCTCGGCAACACGCTGCTCGAGCCGGCAGACCTTTTCGTGATCGCCGTCAAACAACTTCAAGAAGCTGGCCTGAGTACCGGTCGTCCCCTTTGTGCTGCGCGCCTTCAGAGAACCGAGTCGATGTTCAAGTTCGGCCAGGTCGAGCACGAGATCGTAACACCAGAGACAGGCGCGTTTACCTACAGTAACGGGTTGCGCCGGTTGGAAATGCGTGAATCCAAGACATGGCAATGCCCTGTGCTCATGAGCAAAGCGGGCCAGCTGGTCAATGACTCTCACCAACCGGTCACGGGTCAACTGAAGTGCCTCGCGCAGCAGGATCAGGTCGGTGTTGTCGGTCACGAAGCAACTGGTCGCTCCCCAGTGTACGATGGGTGCCGCGGCCGGGCATTGATCTCCATAGGCGCGCACATGTGCCATCACATCATGCCGCAACCGCCTTTCATACTCGGCCGCCGCGTCAAAATCGATTGAGTGAATCGCGGCGCGCATTTCCTCGAGTTGAGCGTCCGTGATTGCGAGTCCAAGTTCCTGCTCCGCCTCGGCCAGGGCGACCCACAGTTTTCGCCACGTCGAGAATTTCCGTTGAGCACTCCAGATCTCGGACATCTGAGAAGACGCGTAACGGCTAATCAACGGGTTCTCATACTGCATTCGCGACATCGTCGGTCTTTATCCTTCCTTCGAGTGCTCGACGCCGTGGTCGAGTTACAGGATTACATATTCGTCGGGTCGTCGAGTGCACCGCCAATCAAGGTGTCGAGGGCTCGCGTAATTTCCGAGGCATGGGCATCGTCGTGCGCGTAAACTCGGCATATCCGCTGGCTGGTCGGTAACCGGGAGAATAGTTCGTTGGCGTTCAACGGGCGAATCTCGTCACGCCCAGAGTCATACAAGAAATTCTGGCCGCCACTCGGCCCCTGCGTGTGCGGGCGAAAGATATGTCGAGCAATATCGACACGCAGAGGGATGTCACGCAGCGAACGCGACAACTGGTCTCGCAGCTTACGCTCGACAAACGTCTCGTCACTGAAAATACTACTCCCCTCCGGCTCGCGTTCGCTGAAGACACGGGTGCGCTGAGTGATCATCTTCCAGGGAATGTCGCGCTGCAAGAGTCGCTCCCAACGGCGACCCAACTCGCGACGGTCACCCTCCTCGGCACGCGCCCAACGTGTCACCTCCACCAGCAACGACCACTCGGTCAGGTGCCGGTAATCGGAAAGATGGTCGAGCGGATTGCCGTCAAAGATCCAGGACCGGCTATCGTTGAACAGGTCGGCAAGCGTCAAGTCAATGGCCCGCACCGTACGATGAAAATAGATCGACCGAAACAGCTCAGATCGGACCGTCATGAATCGCATCAACGCATTGATGCCCCGATCATGAATGGCCAACCCGTCAGCCGTAAAGAAACTGTAATGCAGGAGCCGGTCCAAATCGTACGCCTGGCGGCTGTAACCCGACATGTAGGCGTCGCGCAATACGAAATCCATGTTGTCGATCGTGTAGATTCCGCTCAAAAGACTGCGCAGCAGAACAAGCCATCGCGGCACCCCGGTGCGGTCCCCTGCCTGGGGACGCATGATCAACCAGGCGATCTGGTCGACATCCAGCCGCTCGCCTTCCTCTAATCGATGATTGGGTCCGCCACGTAGCTCGGCCAGCAACGGGCCGAGCTCCGTTCGAATAATGTGGGCACCGAGGGTCTCATGGGTCAGCCCCAACGGCTGCAAGAAATGGTGGTCGAAAAAATGCCCGAATGGGCCATGACCCACATCATGCAATAACCCGGCCATGCGCATCAACGTCTCGACATACCCTCGACTCGGTACGTCCGGACACACGTCGCGCAAACTCGGATAGAGAGCCTCCACCGCTCGACTGGCTAGATGCATCACCCCTAAAACGTGCTGAAACCGAGTGTGCTCGGCCGTGGGAAACACCCACCAGGCAGTCTGTAACTGGTGAATCTGCCTCAAACGCTGGACCCACGGGTGGTCGATGATCTGTCGCTCAGTCACTCCATCCGACGCACTCCCGCACCCCGATTCAAATGGAATGTACCCGTTGACCGGGTCATGGCTGAGATCTTCCAGGTGATACGCTCGCATGCCACGAATTATGATCGTCGGGGTGCCGCGCGCCCAGTATGGCCGGGTGCAGGAACGGGCTCGTTTTTTTTGTAACCGTTCACGGCCAAGGCCGTGAA
>CAYNDU010000640.1:0-3120 GCA_964395615.1 uncultured Pirellulaceae bacterium
GGTGGCGTCAATGGAATGGCCGTTGGTGCCGGCGCAATGTCGGAGCCCGCCGGGTCCGAATGCGGTGGTTCGGCCATGGCGTCCGCCACACACACCAACAGGCACAGACCCAACAGGGGCGTTCGCCGGCAGACACATTGGTTTCGTTGGTGCATCAACGTCTCCCGTTGGGGCCGTGGCCTGATGGACGTCATTCGGCCGGAAGCAGTTGACGCACGAATCGCACGCCGGGCCGGCCCAGGCCTCGCCCCGTTTTTCCCGTCAGGAATTCTGCGACGAATCGTTGTGGTTCTTTCTTTTCCGGTACGCGGATATTATCGCCTTTTTGCAGAATGATATGATCACTGCCTATGGCGCCGAAAACGGTCTTCTCTTTCAACTCGCACGGGATCCACACTCCCTCGCCCTCACCGTTCTCCAGGTAAAACTCGGCATAGCAGTATTCCGGAACCCAGACGATCCGGGCCGGGATCTTGGACTCGCGGCACAGGGCGATAAACGTATTGGTCAGGTCCTCGTTGTTGCCCTCTTTTGCGCGGATCGTGGCCAGAGCACCTTTCAGCGGCGTGTTCGTGAATTCGATATTGTCCTGGACCCAATCGTGGATCGCACGAGCCACATTCCATCCACCCGACTGCCCGGCCGTGATCTGCTTCGCTCGGCTCTTGATCAAGGTACTGCGACTCTCGATCAAAGGGCTGCTGCCGAGCAGTCGTCGAGCTTCGAGCGGCAGTTCTTCGGGAATTTTGAATTGGTCGGTGTCGGCCGGTACCGGCGTCGCTCGACGCGTGACTTCAAAGGTGACCAGCGCCTCCACCTTCTCACCCGGATTCAGTCGGGAAATCGAGATCAGCATTTGCCGCACGCCATGATCAAGCGTTCGGTAACGAATGCGCCCGACGGGATCGCTGAACTGCTCGTCGACGATTTTGACGTCCTGCTCCGGCCATTCGACAGGCACTGAGACGGTCCCGCGAATACCGGCACAGGGACCTCGGGAAGCCGAAACGATCATTCCCACCTTCCATCGCTGGGTTCGGGGCGGGTCGACTTCCTGCTCGGGCATGGGGGATGGTTCGGTCTTGCCGAATTGGGCGAGTGCCGTCGAGCCGGTACCAAAGAACGAGGTTACAATCAGCAACACGGGCAGATGACGGATCATGGTTGCCTCCGGATGGATGTCGAGTGCCCCGGGCAATGCCATGGAACGTTGATGCGGAGCAGGTACTCGAGTCCAACCAGCGACCACGGCGCGAGGTGCCAATGGTCTATTGTAACTTGCCGGCCGGCGCCGCGACGGCGATCGACGGGAAGTGTAGGCCGAATGCCTGCCGAGCCCCCGACTGGGGTGGGTATCACCGGATCGCCCCACTCCGTCCGATACGGCCTGCCGGCACCGTTCCAGCTGGTCACTGTCCGCCACCGGTGATCGCGTCAGGATATCGCGGCCGGAGGCGGACAGTCCAATCCGGGAGGAAGGAGTTGGAGTGTTGGAAGCGAGGAACCTTCGGTCAATTGCCCGATGCGATCGGTGCTGCCGGCAATGGTTCGGTAGCCGACGGCAGAATGGTCGTATCGTATGGGAGACCACCGGTGAGACCTTCGCCGCAAACCGGCTCACAGGTCGGGCAGGCAGGGGTGCAGCTATTACAGGTGGCTCCGCGTTGCCACCACTTCCAGCCGCCGCGACAACCGGTCAACGTGACGGCCGCCACCAGGAAGAACACGGAAACTAGGGCAAGCCTCTTCATGATCATCTTCTCCGCACAGGCAACTTGCAACAACCAGGGAAATTGTGGGTCTCACAAATCTACAACACCGATTGTGATGTGCAAACGAAACCGTTGTTTTTTTTCCGCATTCTGTTTCCCTTATGTGAACACTCCATGCAAAAAAGATGCTACATTCTACTAACAACTCGTACATTCGCATGTGACTTCGAGTTGTCACTTACACCGCATGGGCCGCTCGTTCGGAATCTAACGAATGTGCCGGCAGCCAGCGACCGCCTCCCCGTATACCGCCTGCAGCTCCCATGATTGGCTCCGCGACCTGCAACTCGAAAGACTCACGCTCGTGTCGGATTCGGGCCTGCGTTCCGATCGACGCGCGGGGCGTCGGGCGCTCGGGCGTGTTTCTGCGAGTCAGTCGGTTTGTGTTGGCGAGCGTCGTCGCTCTGGCGGGGCTCGCCCCGATGTCCCTCCATGCGGAACCGTGCTTGCGCCCCAATGATCAGATGTGGATGGTCTCGACACGACACCTGTCCGTCTGTCGATCGGCGGCGCCCGATCAGTACCAGGTCTCGCAATATGTGCCCGGTCAGGGGTGGGAGGAGCGAACGGCCGACGGCTTTCTTGCCGCTCCGTCAGTGGAGCAAACGGGCGAGGGTGCCGCAATGGTCATATTCATTCATGGAAATCGAGTAGATCGAGGCGAAGCGTTGGCCATGGGTTGGCGAGTCTATCAATCGCTCGTCCGCGAACTCGACGCGCATCGCCGTATCACATTTTTGATCTGGTCCTGGCCGAGCGGCCAGATTCCCGGGCAGTTTCTCGACATACGTGCCAAGGCGGCACGGACCGATTTCGAAGGCTACCTGCTGGCTCAATGGGTCGTCCGACTGCCCAGTGCGCAGCCGGTCGGCTTGATCGGGTATAGCTTTGGAGCTCGCATCGTCACCGGGGGACTGCACCTGGTCGGAGGAGGTCAGTTGAGCGGACGAACCCTCGACACTCAATCGGAGGAATTGCCTGAAATCCACGCCGTTTTGGCCGCCGCCGCGCTGCACAATGGCTGGCTGGTACCAAACGGGCGGCACGGGCGATTGTGGCAGCATACTGAACGGGTTCTGAACCTGTACAATCATGCCGACCCGCTCTTGAAACGGTATCGAATCGTCGAGCGCCACGGGCGACCTCAGGCGCTGGGCTTCACCGGGATTTCTCGTCGTTCACTTGGCGAAGCTGCAGCCGAATTCGAACAACGTGACGTGGCCGCAATCGTCGGCAGGTCGCACCAGTGGTTCCGCTATTTTTGCAGCCATCGGCTGGGGCGCAAGCTGCGGTACGCCCCCTCGCCTAACACGTCCGCATGAACGTGTGGCGCCTGTCTCGCAACGTC
>CAYNDU010000641.1:0-3085 GCA_964395615.1 uncultured Pirellulaceae bacterium
CGGAACGGCCCGTAGGGTGCTTCGCACAATTGACTCCTGACCCCTTTACCTCCTAACGTTAAACTGATAATGGAAACTTCAGTGAATAATCCCGGTTAGCTGGCAGAGCACCAGCCGTTTATTTCACGGGCTCGACGGTCGCTTCAATTTCCAGGATGGCAGACCCCTCCGTGCGGACTATCCCCGTCTTTCCGTCAAGCAAAGTGATCCTTGGAGCGGCCAGATCGCACCCCCTTGCGGACACAACCGTCACCACGGCACGACCCGCCGCCAAGTCGAAACCGCCGCCAAGGCGGAACCGGCACCATGGCGAAACCGGTACCATGGGGAAACCGGTACCATGGGGAAAAGGGCGTCATGGCGAGAGTTTTACCGTTTTTTTTTGATTCCTCGCTTTCCATTCGCTCGATAATCCGGTATTTTAGACAATGTGAGTTGTGAAAAATCGCGTTCGGTTGGTCTCGCACTAACCGAAGCTGCTCGACGATGGCTGACCCCCGGGTTGCGGCGGAGGCCGGCGGACCCGAATGAGGACCTCACAGGTGGCTCTTCGGGAAACGGGTTCCCGGACGGCTGGGACCGTTGGGCGTGGGCCGAACGGGTCGAACGATGGTCGGGCACGAATGGGGTGATGGAAAGTAAAGGGAGACATAAAGATGGCCATTCAGTTGACGGACAAGGCGGCATCGGAAATCAAGCGCGTGCGCGAAGAGCAGAAGCTGGACGACGAGATGTTTCTGCGGATCGGCGTGGCCGGCGGGGGCTGCAGCGGGTTCTCGTACACAATGGGTTTTGACAAGGCGTTTGACGAGGCTGCCGATAGCACTTACGAATTTCACGGTGTCCGCGTGATTGTTGATAAGAAGAGTGCGTTGTACCTGGACGGTGCCACCGTCGATTGGTATGACGGGTTGGAGAAGCGCGGATTCACGTTCGATAATCCGAACGCGGTGAAGACGTGCGGTTGTGGCAGCTCGTTTCAGGCGTAGGCTGCTGATGAAGCTTCCAGCGGATGGGCTCGGCGCGGCATCGCCGGGCCCGTCGTCGTTTCTTGTCCCGGCAATGCGCCCGATGGACCGCGTTGACCGTCGGCCCCGGCACGATATACTAACGCCCGCCGGCTGCCGACGGTCGGCCGATTGAGAAGGCGTGGATTCGATGCCGGGAGGTGGGTGACCCTTGATCAACGGACAGGAACCGAATGCCGGACGGAGTGACGAGGGCAAGGTCCATATCGTCGGAATCGGTGACGATGGTCTTCAGGGTTTGAGTCACCGGGCACAGGCGTTGCTGGCCGATGCAGATTGTGTGATCGGCTCACCCCGCGCTTTGCAGGCCGTTGCCGATGTCGCGGGCGAGCCGAGGACACTCAGCGGCGATCCGGAAGAGGTGGTCCGCGTGCTGCTCGAGCTGGCCGGTCGACGGGTCGTGCTCTTGGCGAGTGGTGACCCGCTTTTCTACGGGACGGCACGCTATCTTTGCGATCGGTTGGGCGACGACCGTTTCGAAGTCGTGCCGCACGTCAGCAGCATGCAGTTGGCCTTTGCTCGCGTGAAGGAAACGTGGGACGAAGCCTATTTGACCAATCTAGCCAACCAGCCGGTCGATCAAGTGATCGAGCGAATTCGATCGGCGTTGCGGGTCGGTATTTTTACGACCGAGCAGATCACGCCGGATGCCCTGGCGGCCCGATTGCTGGCCAAAGGGATCGATTATTTTTCGGCATTCGTTTGCGAGAATCTGGGCTCGCCCGATGAGCGGGTGACGCGCGGCGACTTGGCCGAGATCGCGGCTCAGCGATTCGGCCCCTTGAACGTCCTGATCCTGGTGCGTCAACCGGATGCGCCGGACCGACCGCGAGAAATGCTTGGCCATCGCTTGTTCGGTAACCCGGACGAGCTTTTCCTGCAATCGCGGCCCAAGCGGGGTCTGCTGACACCGGCCGAAGTTCGGTGCGTGGCATTGGCGGAAATGGACTTGGGCCCATCAAGCACGGCCTGGGATGTGGGGGCCGGAAGTGGTTCGATTTCGATTGAGGCGGCGCAGCTTGCCCACTCTGGGCACGTCTATGCGATCGAAATGGACGCCCAGGACCACCTGTTGATCTCGGCGAACGCGGAGCGGTTCGGCGTGCGCAATCTGACGGCCGTTCTCGGCCGGGCGCCGGAAGCGTGGGACGAGTTGCCCGACCCGGACTCGATCTTTGTTGGCGGCACAGGTCGAGAAGTTTCGAACATCGTCCAGCAGGCGTTGCTCAGGCTGCGACCTGCGGGCCGACTGGTGGTGAATGTCGCGTCACTCGAATCGGCCGCAGCCGTTCGCTCGGTGCTCGGCAATGAGCTGCCCGATTCTCATTTCCGGATGGTTCAGATCACACGGGGCACACCGCAACTTGATTCGCTCCGCCTGGAATCGTCCCGTCCGACCTTCCTGCTCTCGGCGGTCATGCCGCCGCGTCTCCCCGCGGATCGTCCCACCATTGCTCCGGAGACTCCCAAGTGAACCGGCGCGGGGGCGCTTCCTTTGGGTCCTCCGGCGAAAGCCGTTCCGGCATTTGGTCGTCAGGCGCAGAATCTGTCGCTGCGTCGTTCTCCTCCTGCTCGGCCATCAGCCCGCCGTCGCCGGTCAGGTGATCGCCCAATAATTCGTCCTGGTCATCCTCTTCGTCCGTTTCAAGTTCTGACACCGACTGGTCCGGCTCGGCGTCTTCCCATTCGTAATCGGCATCCAGTGACTCGGCAAGAAGCCCGTCGTCGTTCTCGGACAGATACTCCTCGTCCCCTTCATCTTCTTCCAAGTCGTCTTCATCCTCGTACGGGAGATCATCGTCTTCTTCTTCTTCTTCTTCTTCTTCTTCCGCTTCCCATTCTTCGTCCGCCTCCTCGCCCGTTTCATCGTCAAGCGTCTCTTCCAACGCTTCCGCGACGTCCTCGTCGGCTTCTTCGACCTCCTCGTCGGCTTCCTCGACGTCCTCGTCGACCTCCTCGACGTCCTCGTCGACCTCTTCGGCGTCCTCGTCGACCTCTTCGGCGTCCTCGTCGACCTCTTCGGCCTCGGGGAATGACGTTTCGTCCTCTTCCCATTC
>CAYNDU010000642.1:0-3082 GCA_964395615.1 uncultured Pirellulaceae bacterium
AAAGCGGCTGCAAGCTCAGATCAGGTCAGGGGGCGCGCGCGCACACCGGTCGCTCGAGCGTGTTGTACCCGTCTCCGCCGGCGAGCCCACCGACGCCGAGCCTCTGCTGGAACATCTGCTCGTCAAACGGCAAACTGGCGAATTGTTCGCGTTCCCGGTCCGTCAACGGAATCACGTCATCATAGTAACCGGGGACCTGGACGCGGCCCTTGGAGTTCACCAAACCGGCCAGGATTCGGCAGAGGCAGACGGCCGGATTGGCTACAGCGCCACCAAATGTCCCTGAATGCAAATCCTGTTTTGGTCCAGTGAGTCGGATTTCAAAATAGGCAATTCCGCGCAGCCCATAGGTGATTGCCGGCAGGCCGGGCCCGAACTGGGAGGAATCGCTGATAACGGCCACATCGCAGGCCAGCCGATCTGCCTGCTTATCGATCAGATCCTCCAGACCTTCGCTGCCGACTTCCTCCTCGCCTTCAATAACGAATTTCAGCTGAACGGGCAGCTTTTTCCCCGTTTTGACCCAGGCCTCGGTACTCTTGATGTGGGTCAGCATCTGACCTTTATCGTCGGTCGCACCGCGCGCCACCAGATTGCCGTTGCGCCGAACGGGCTCGAAAGGCGGTGACTCCCACTCATCGAGCGGATCGGGAGGCTGAACATCGTAGTGTCCATACACGAGCACAGTCGGCGCCCCTTCAACTGGCGGCGATTCGGCATAGACGACAGGATTCCCAATGGTCTCGAGGAGCTCGGTCTTTAGGCCCAGCGATTCAAGTTGACCGGCCACCCATTGGCCGGCCTGACGGATCTCGTCTTGATGCAGCCCGTCGGTGCTGACGCTGGCAATCCTCAGGAGATCGCACAACTGCTCCTCAAAATCAGCCCGTTGTTCATTCAGATACTGATCCAAATCCGCCATTTTATCACCACATACTCATGAGGAAACTGAAAAACAAACCCGTGACTTTTCTCATTGGGTCGCGCTACAATATAATAGCGCGCTTCGCTGGGGACTATTCCCCGGCGGCGACTATTCCCGGACAGCCGGTTTCTCGGGCCTGGAGACTCGATCGGCTGGGCCATGGGGGAGCCATCGGGCTCTGAACTGCAAGGGGATCAACGTGACCGATTATAATCAGGCGGTGGCAGTTGCCGAGCCACACTCGGTGGTCGCTGAACGCCGGCGATCCAAGCCGAAACGTCAACCGCGTTACCATGTGATTCTGTGGAATGACGAGGAGCATTCCTATGAATACGTGATTCTGATGCTGCGCCAGCTATTTGGTCATCCGGCGGAAAAAGGATTCCAGATCGCCGAACAAGTCGATTCGTCAGGGCGGGCGGTTTGCATGACAACGACCAAAGAGCACGCCGAGCTCAAACGGGACCAGATCCATGCTTTCGGCAAGGACGCTCGCATTCGAACGTGTGCCGGATCCATGTGGTCGACCATCGAACCGGAGCCGTCATAAGTAGGGCTCTGTACCTCGTACGATCGGCAGTCCATAGGAAGACATAAGCGCGCATGGCCTCGTTCGAACCGCTCATCAAAACCGTCACTCTGGGCTGTAAAGTCAACCAATATGAAACCGAATTCGTCCGGCAGGGATTGCTTGGCATCGGGTACCGGGACGCTGAGCGTCACGAAGTGGCAGATCTTTGTGTGGTGAATACCTGCACCGTGACCAGCGAAGGAGACTCCAAGAGCCGGCAGGTCGTACGACGCGTGGCACGCGAAAACCCGAATTCACGTATCGTCGTGATGGGTTGTTACGCGACTCGGGCTCCTGACGAACTCGCCGCGTTGCCGGGGGTGACCGAGGTCGTAACGGACAAGCGAGAATTGCCCGACTTGCTGGCCCGATTCGGGGTCATCGATGTGCCAACCGGCATCTCTCAATTCGGCCACCGCCGGCGCGCCTATCTCAAAGTCCAGGACGGCTGCCTTTTGCGCTGTAGTTACTGCATCATACCCCAAGTACGGCCGCACGTCCGGAGCCGCTCGCTGAACGATACCCTGGACGAAGTGCGACGACTTGTCGACAACGGTTACCGCGAACTCGTGCTCACCGGCATTCATCTTGGGCATTACGGTGTCGAGCAGAATCGCGGACGTCCCAAGGAACAATGGCTGCGTCTGTCTCACCTGGTCGAACAGATCGCGCTCATCGACGGGGCATTTCGACTGCGGCTCTCAAGTATCGAAGCGACCGAAGTCACTCGCGACTTGATTGACGTGATGGCGGACCATCCGAATAAAGTCTGTCCCCATTTGCATGTCTGCCTGCAGAGCGGTTCCGACCGTATCCTGCGAGCGATGCGGCGTCGCTGGAGCACGCGTATGGTGCTCGATCGTTGTTCGTTGATTCGCGACCGACTACCACTGCCGGCGTTGACTACCGATGTGATCGTGGGCTTCCCCGGCGAAACGGACCAGGACTTTGCGGACACGTGCCGCGTCGTACGGGAAATCGGTTTTTCCAAGGTTCACATCTTCCCCTTCAGCGCTCGCGTGGGAACTCCCGCCGCGACCCTTCCAGACCAGCTCAGTAAGGCGATCAAGTCCGAACGTGGGCGAGCGTTGGCACGAGTGGAGAGCGCTCTGCGCGAAGATTATTTCCGCCAACTCGTGGGACGCTCGATCGAGGTCCTGGTCGAGGGGCCTACAGACGGTAGCTCGGACCGCGTCGCCGGGACCTCCGCCCGCTACGCACCGGTGGAACTGCCCGGCAATTCGAGCATGAATGGTCGCCTCGTCGCCTGTTGCCCGACCACTTGCTCGGACGGCCGACTGCACGTGCCCGCCTGATCGGAAGTTTCCGCCCCATGTCCCCGCGGTTGCCGAAGGCGTTCTGCAATCCGACCGTTTTCGTCTCGCCTGGCGCCCGTTTTCCCACCACGGGCAAGCTGCCCGTGGCAACGGAAGGTACACGCCCTCCCGTACCTACGGGCAGCCTTGCCCGTAGGAGACGGACGCTCCCCACGTGCGGTGTTGGACACACCATTCAACCTCCGCCACACGAGATGGTCCGCCCTTGCGATGCGCCTACCACGGGCAAAGCTGCCCGTGGCAACGACA
>CAYNDU010000643.1:0-3076 GCA_964395615.1 uncultured Pirellulaceae bacterium
AACGCGCGGCCAAACGGCACACGTTGAGCCAGACAAAACAGGATGGGGCAGATTCCAAAGACGGCCACCATCACCAACGCGTTAAGTGCCAGTTGCCGGCCAAGATCGGTCACTTGAAGCCGAGCGAGATTGGCGAGCATGAAGTAGACGGGAAACATGACGGCCAGGCAGGCGATGGTTGCCGTCGAAGTCGGCCGTTCGAGAGAACGAGCGGGGCGGCGAAAAAGATCCGACCAACTGCCTCGGCTGGCATAGAGCAACGCATCATTGCCAAAAATGCGTGCCGCAACTGAAACGGCCCCGACAGCGTAACCGGCTGTCGAGCCGACAACGATCACGGCCAGACCCGTTCGGACCCCTCCTTCAAGAATGTCGCGCGACAGCAATACGATGTTAACCAGGGGCGCCAGCGAAAGAATCACATTCAATTCCAAACCCGGCATCAAACTCATAAGACCAGGCGAAATCGCCAGCAACATCACTGGAATCAAGTACGCCTGGGCCTCTTTGAAACTCCGCGCAAAACTGGTCAGCGCCAGAAGTATGGCAGAAAAAAACGCCGCAAAGAGAATCATGAGTGAGAAAATCTGTGCGATCAACGACAACGACACTCCGGACGGAAACAGGTATGTCCCCAACCCGGATGCCATCACCGTAGCCGTCATTGCCGCCAGGTTAACCATGGCCGTCAGAATCGCGACGGTCAGAACGGCAATGTACTTGGCCAGCAAGAGCGAGGTCCGCGATATCGGTGCGGCGATCAACGATTCGAGTGTGCCTCGTTCCCGCTCACCGGCCGTCAAGTCAATGGCCGGATAGACGGCCCCCGTAATCGTCATCAGAATGAGGACGAGCGGAACGAGCGTCGCGATGGAGAAGGACGTCGGCGCCGAGATCGCCAACGGTTTGCGTTCAAAGCGGGCGGGAGGAACGAGCATCCGGCCGACCTGAGCCATCCGAGCCTGCAAGACCGCCTCGTTGACCGCCCGCAACCGGTCCTCGATGAATTGCACAGCTTCCAGGCTGAATTTCGAATTCTCGCGGTAGATAATCTGACACTTCAACGGCGCGATCCGCCCCGTTCGCCGAACGGGGCGCTCGTTCGGAAGGAGCCGAACGGCGACCTGCACGTCGAGATTGGCGACATGACTTTCCAGTGAAGAGTCCGGAAACCACATGACCTGGACTTTCGCAGCACCGCCAGGCGGTAGTTCTTGCCCGGTTTCCGCCCCCGACCCTACAGGGCCGGTCGCGGCGAGCAGCGTGTTGCCACGAGAAATATACTGATCCAGGCGGTCGCCGTCCGATTCCGAGACGACGCCGACCGTAATCACTCGCTCGGTCAACGGTTGACTGTTGGTCAGGAAGAGCTTGTAGAATGAAATGCTAAGCAGTGGATAGACCAGGATCGGCATGAGCACGAGGGTAATTACCGTACGCCGATCTCGGAGTGTTTCGCGCAGCTCTTTTCGGGCCAGTCGTGCAAGACGCGATAAGCCAAGGTTCCAGCTCATCGCCTGCCGCTGTTTCAAACGTTCCCTGTCGTTCATAAGCGTTCTTATCCGCCACGCGATCCTCAGTCCGCCTCGACAAGATGCAGAAACATCTCGGTCAGCGACGACCGTCCGGTGAGCCGTTGCAACTCGGCAAGCGACCCTTCGTGAATCATTCTACCCTTATGCATCAATCCGAAACGATCGCAAAGGCGTTGAGCCTCGTCGAGTCGATGCGTGCAAACGATCACCGCCTTGCCGACGTCTCGCAAATGACGCACATAATCGAATATCACTTTACTGCCGAGCACGTCGAGCCCTCGAGTTGGTTCGTCCAGCAACATTATCTGCGGATCGTGAATCAACGCGCGGGCCAGGTTCACTCGTTGCTTCTGACCGGTGCTCAGCGTGGAACAGCGCTGATCCAGGAACTCGCCCAACCCGAGCATTTGACTGATTCGACCGAGTTCCGCTTCGGCGTCGCTCGGCCTGACCCCATAGAGATCGGCGAAAAACAAGAGGGTCTCACGCGGCGTGAGCCATGGGTAAACACCGGCGCTGGCCGATACCAGCCCGATCCGCGCCTTCACCGCGTCAGGAACGTCTGTAGATCGAAACCCGTCGACTTCGGCATACCCGGATGTCGGAGGAAGGACCCCCAGAACCATCCACAACGTTGTTGTCTTGCCGGCCCCGTTGGGGCCGAGCAACCCGTAAACCTCTCCCGCCTCGACATGAAAGGACAGGTGATCGACGGCAATAATCTGCCTGCCGCCCACCGAGAAGTGTTTCGAGAGTTCAACCACTGAAATCATGAGCGAGCCGGGAAGCAGGGGAAACCGCAAACGTGGATAACCAGCGACGATGCCTATTCTAGGAGAAATCTCCATTCGCGGAACCGTTCCCGCACCATCCGATACTCCGGATTCCGCCACCTCAATGCTTTTGCCAACTACCGACACTCAACCGATTTGTTGGGAGCAAGGGTTCTGCGAGCGTCCAAGGGCATCGATTTATTCAAGCTGATCATCTTATTCAAGGTGCTCGTCGTGCATCGACGAACCTCGATCGTCGTGTTTCTTTGGCCGAACCGGAAGGTCGATCGATTGCACCGGCCGCGACCGCGTGCAATGCAGCGAGGAGCGGCGATCACCCTGCTTGAGCGTAACCGTATTGACCTGATCCTTGAGAAATTCAAAAAACATCGCCTGCTGGATCTTCCAGCTGCCGTCGGGAAACGGACCGGCGAACTCGAAATAGAGCCAGGCATATTTGGTGGAGATTTCCTTTCCCACGTACTTCATTTTCGCCCTGCGACCGTCGGGGCGAATGACCCGAACACATTTCTCCAGGTAGCTCGTTATCCACCGATCGGCATCGTCCGATTCCTCGACGTCGATCGGCTCATGCGACAGGCGCCGCACGGCATTTTCCAGGTCCACCGGATGGACTCGAACGGCCCATTCAAGGGATTTTGTCTTTCTGTTGACTTCCACTTCCGCAATGCTGACATGGAATGGATGGGCGAGAGCATCACCGGAATTCAACGCGGCCAGACCCATCGCGACCGTAACGGTGCGAGC
>CAYNDU010000644.1:0-3075 GCA_964395615.1 uncultured Pirellulaceae bacterium
GATCTCGCTGAGTCAGCTCCTGTCCACAGGCGATGTTTTGACAGACCCGCACCGCGAGAGAGAATCATCGTGACGACACCGTGAACCGTACCTCGGATCGAGTCGCTGGAACAGTTGCGCGCCCAGGGCGCCGAGTGGGACGCGCTTTGGCAGCGCAGCGGCGTTACCCACGTAACGGCCCGAGCCGAGTTGGTTGCGCAGTGGGTTGAGCGGTTCGCTCCACGACAGGCGTTCCAGGCGATCGTGGTCCGGCGTGAGGGCCAGTTTGTCGCCGCACTGCCACTGATTTCGCGTGCCAAACGACGCGTCTTTTCCATACTTGATGTTCCCGGCAATGAATGGTCGGCGGCCGGTCAGTTGTTGATTGACGCGGCCAGTGATCCTTCCGACACCCTGCCCCCGCTACTCACCCAACTCCGAACGCACGATGCTCGAATGCTCTGGTTCGCCTCGGTACCTGTTCGAGATCCGTGGTGGCAGTCGCTCCGGCAAGCGGCCAGGGCGGCCGGTTTCCAAGTCGACCAGCGTGAGCGGTACGAGGTCGGTCGACTGGCGCTCAAGAGCAGCTGGTCCGACCAGAAAAGAGACTGGTCGCCCAATTTTCGGCAAAAACTCCGGCGCGCCGAGCGAGCGCTTCAGCAACTGGGTCGGCTGGAATTGCGCGTCGAGCAGTCCGGTGCCCCACAACAAGTGGCCGGCGTTTTTCAGGAGGGCCTCGAACTCGAAAACTCGGGCTGGAAAGGACGGGCCGGAACCGCCCTCCTGCAAAACCCCAGCGCTTTGTCCCTGGTCAAGGCCCAAGCCGACCAACTGGCCGCCTGGAATCAGTTGATGCTCGTACAGTTGCGTCTTGATGATCGCTTGATCGCGTTCGAGTACGGCTGGCTCGCCAAACGAGTCTATCACTCGTTCAAGGTTAGCTACGACGAGAACTTCGCTCGGCAAAGTCCCGGCCAGGTGCTAGTCTATCGGCTGCTGAAGTACTTTCATCAGTTGTCCACAGTCGATTCGATCGATTTCCTCGGCCCGCTCGATTCGGCCGTGGCACGTTGGCGCCCCGACACGGTGCCGATGGGACGGTTGGTGTTGGCCCCGGGAAAGTACTTGCAACGAGCCATCATGATGGCAGCCCATCAATTGCGTCGAATGGACACGCCGTAGTACCATTCGTTCGCAGAAAACATCTCACTCGCCGAAGACATCGTTCGACTGAAGGAGCCGCCATGGACGGAGATCAGGGAATTCGCGCGGTCGTTTTCGACCTGGACGGTCTGATGTTCAACACCGAAGAGCTATACGAAGAAGTCGGTAGTCAGATCCTGAAACGACGAGGAAAGGCCTTTTCTCAGGACCTGCTCGATCAAATGATGGGTCGCCCCAGTCAATCGGCCCTGCAAATCATGATCGACTGGCACCAGTTAGATGCCTCGGTTGCCGATCTGGTCGCCGAGACGGACGCACTATTTCCGGCCGTGCTCGACGCCCGGCTGCGACCGATGAACGGTCTCATGGAATTGCTCGATTCGCTCGAGACCCACAATATTCCGAAGGCCATTGCCACGAGCAGCCGACGGACGTTTGTCGACAACGTGTTACCGCGTTACGATTTGCAGGATCGCTTCGCCTTCACTCTGACCAGTGAAGATGTCCGGCAGGGGAAGCCGCACCCCGAGGTCTACCTCCTTGCCTGCCGGCGCATCGGGCACGCGCCGGGACAAGTAATGGTCCTTGAAGATAGCGAAATTGGCTCCCGCGCGGCCGTTGCGGCCGGCGCTGTCACCGTGGCGGTGCCCGGGGAGCCCAGCCGAGCTCACGATTTCAGCGAAGTGCAATTGCTGGCCCATTCGCTCGCCGATCCGCGCATCTACGAACGACTGGGCATCCCCCTGAATGATCGGCTCACGCGCTGATCGAACGATCGGCCGCGCCCGCCCCCGGTTGGACAGGCTCGAGGCTCCCGCGGCCGGCCGTGCCCTATCCGTCTTATGTGCACAATTCACTGGCTTTTGGATGTCCATTTTGGTAGGCTTCCGGTGGCCGGGCCTGGAGGGTCCGGACGAGCGCGGTGCGCGAACCAAACGGTGAGACTTGTCGGTCAATTTGTGTGCTTGGGGAGTGTAGACATGTCGCGTCGACCAAAGAGTCGCGTTGGGAGAGTCGCCTGTCATTTTGAGACGTTGGAGCCTCGCTGGATGCTGGCCGCCGATTTCCCGGCGACCGATCCGGGTGACATCAAATTGCCGGAGCGATTTGGGAGTTCGGAGGCAGCCACGGAATGGCTGGTCAGCGTGGCGGACGAGCGTTTCGGGTCGCTATTCGGTCAACCAGCCGCTCGCCACTGGTTTCCCTACGAGGTGGACGGCTGGCCGATGATGGCGACTTTTGACGGCGCGCCCGTTAATGGCGGGCCCTTTAATGGCGCGCCCTTGATCGAGACGGCCGAGTTGAGCCGGGCGACGGATCAGATGGTAGCCCACGTCGCCGCTTCGGCGATCGACGTCGGCGCTCGGCTGCAAGTGCCCGGGATTGGCGAGGCGGACCTGATTGCAACCGACGGGAGTTTCCTCTATCTGGGCAGGGCCGGTGAGGTCACCATCGTCGATGCCAGTACCCTTGAGAGCCCCACGATTGTCGGCCGTTACGCTTTCGACGGTCATTTGCAGGGGCAGTACCTCTCGGAGGATCGACTCACGCTGGTGACGTCACCCGGTCGTACCTTTTTTGCCCCTGACATGCTGATCGAGGGCATGCCCGAATTCTACCAGCCCACGATCGACGTGACGGTTATTGATGTTTCGGCTCCCTCGAGCCCGACGTTGGTTCATGAGACGACGGTCGAAGGTCGCTACATCGACTCACGGTCCATAGGTTCCTCGGTCTTTGTCGTTTCCTCGCAGCAAGTCGATCTACCGCGACCCGAGATGATCCCGATCGAAGATCGAGCCGACGCCGACGGTTCAACGGATGTCGCATCGAATGCCGCCGTGGCGACCAAGATCATGGCACTCGCACCCTCGATCGTAGCCGATCAAATGTCGCCCTCTATTGAGCCGGGTCCGGGTGAGAAACCGTGGC
>CAYNDU010000645.1:0-3058 GCA_964395615.1 uncultured Pirellulaceae bacterium
CAATCACGCACAGCGAAAGGGTTGAAACGCGGAAACGCTGACAGCGGCCGTCAACAGGTCCGACGGGCCAGCCCGCCCGGCCCGGATAACGGGCGCGGCGATTCGGCGCCCACGACCCCGAGGTGAGAGATTGGCGGATCAGGAGAACGGGACGTCGCGCGCCGAACAAAGCGTACGGTTGCCACGACTGGCAAAGTCGCTGAGAAAAATCCGGTCGATCCGTCAGCCGCCGGTCAATTCGGCTGAGCCTCTTGACCGATACCAGCAGTACAGCGAGGAAGGTCGGTGGTTGTTACGTCGGGTAGAGCCACCTATAATCCAGACGGAAGGGGCGTTTCAATTGGGAGTTTTGGGGTTGGCCGAGAAACCCAAAATCCTTTGCGTTGGCGCGTGTGATCCCGATTCGGTAGCTGCTGCTGAGCAATTCCTGGGTCCGTGCGTGTTAACCGTGGAGAGCGACGTACGAAGAGCGCTCGAGCGACTTGCTACCGAGTCGTTTGACGGGTTTCATGTGTTCGATCCGTCAACTCGATCCGACGCGGATCTCCGCCAACTGTTGCAGAACGAACAAGTTCTTCTCGGAATGCCTGACGGCGTGGCCCTGCTCGACCCGGACAATTCCATCCTTTGGGCCAATCGACAGTTCCACGACTGGTGCGCTGACCGCCAGCTGACGGACGAGAATTTCTACTCGGCCTTGAACAATCCCGAGATCCTGGGTCCCGATTTCTGCCCCTTTCACACGGCGCTCGCCACCGGCCAGACCAGCTGCTCCACGGTCCGGGTCGGAGACCACACGTTTTACGAACTGCACGTCGCCTGCACAAGCTCAACGACCGGCCAACCACCCCGCCTGATCGTGACGATTCGGGACATTTCCGAAGAGCGGCTTCAGCAACAGAAGCTGGCCGCCATTCATCGGGCAGGTGTCGAGCTGGCCAACCTGACTCCGGAAGAAGTCTTCCACATGGGGATCGAGGACCGGATTGAGCTGATCAAATCCAATATCATGCATTACACGCGTGAATTGCTCGATTTTGACGTGATTGAGATTCGCCTGCTCGACCAGGCGACGCTGGAGTTGCGGTCCCTGTTATCGGCCGGACTGACCGACAGCGCTCACGAGCGACCGCTCTATGCGAGAACGCGAGACAATGGGGTCACGGGGTTCGTCGCGGCGACCGGCAAGAGTTACCTGTGCGAAGACACGAGCGAGGATCGCCTCTATTTGGAGGCTTTGGCCGGAGCCAAAAGTTCGTTGACCGTGCCGCTGATCTGGAATGATCACGTGATCGGGACATTTAACGTCGAGAGCCCCGAACCGCGGGCATTCACTGAAGGCGACCTGCAATTCCTGGAGATTTTCTCTCGCGACGTTGCCGTTTCGCTCAACACGCTCGAATTGCTCGTCGCCCAGAAGGCGGATGCCGCCCATCAGAGTATCGAAGCGATTCACAGTGCCGTGGCACTTCCGGTTGATGAGATTCTGAACGACGCGGTCAACGTCATGGAACGTTACGCGGGCCACGATCCCGAGGTTGTCAAGCGGCTCCAGGACATTCTTCGGCACGCCCGGGACATTAAGAAGAGCATCCAGGCCATTGGACACGAGATGGCGCCTGCTGAAGCCGTCCCGCCCACCATTCAAATCGAACGCCGCCCCAAGTTGGAGAATCGTCGAGTCCTGGTAGTCGACGCCGACGAATCGATTCGCGACGACGCTCACCGAAGACTCGACCGCTACAAGTGTGAGGTCGAAACGGCTCACGCCGGAAACGAGGCGTTGTTGATGGTCCGCTACCGCATGGCGTACGACATCATTATTGCCGACATTCGCTTACCCGATATGACGGGCTACGAGTTGTTGCTGAAACTGATGGAAATGATGGATCGAGTCCCGTTGATCCTGATGTCCAGCTTCGGGTGGGACCCGGGCCACTCGATCGTGAATGCTCGGCGAGCCGGGTTGCACCCCAAAGCGATCCTCTATAAACCGTTTCGATTGGAACAACTACTCGAAACGGTCGAGACCATTCTTGACGTACATTCGAATGTACCCCAAGTTTAGACGGGCGAACCGGGCTGTTCGACCGGGCACGAGTTAGCGTCGTGGGGCACTCATCGGTTTTTTTCTTACGTGCTGCGCGGATAATCGTCTCCACAAGCCGCTCGCTGCGATGTGTCACCTCGGCATGTTTGCCCCGCCTGACATGACCTGAGTGGTATTGAGTGGTATTGTTTGACATGACCCCATTGCTCGAAGTGATCGCCGCGACCACGACCCTCCTGGGTCACCTGGCTCTTTGGACCTGGGCCTACAATCGGCTGCACTCGGTCGGTTGGCCGTGCCGCCTGGTTAAGACGCTCGAAAAGGCCGCCCTGCTGCTCATGGTCGGCACGGGATGCCTGCTGGCCTCACATTTCGTATTGCCCCTTTTTGCTGGACGCGAGTCCGCCGAAAGTGCGTCCCTGATCGGACGGCTGTCTGTGTTTTGGCTCTGGCCCCTGGCTTGCTGGACAATGCTGGCCTACGCCGTCGGTGGCTGGATCGCCCGTCGGTGGCCATCGGCCGACGCGGCACGCCTGATCCAGAACGACACCGAGATTCTGCCACGTCCGGCCGACGCGCGGCGCACGTGGACCGACCACCCGATCACTCGCCTGCTCGCCGGAATTCCCGGCAACCAGATCCTCGATATTCGTGCTCAGCAGAAACACCTGTTTCTGCCCCGGCTCCCGGCCGAACTTGACGGGCTGCAAGTGGCGCAACTGACCGACCTGCACATGACCGGGCAGATGAGTCTCGGTTTCTACCAGGCGGCCGTCGATCGCATCAACCAGTGGGACGCGGACCTGGTAGCCGTGACGGGTGACATCGTCGACACGGCTGCCTGTTTGGATTGGTTGGAGCCTACGCTCGGCCGTTTGCAAAGTCGCTCGGGCGTCTATGGGATTCTCGGAAACCACGACGAACGCGTGAGCGACGTCTGCCAAATAAGAAAGACACTCGCCGAGTGTCGTTGCGGCACACCTGGGGGACGCGTGCACACGCAGAACG
>CAYNDU010000646.1:0-3056 GCA_964395615.1 uncultured Pirellulaceae bacterium
CGCGTCCCCGTACCTACGGGCAGCCTTGCCCGTAGGAGACGGACTCTCCCCGCCCCGCTTGAGCGATTCACCAATGGTCTGCCTACGCGCAGCACCCACCACGGGCAAGCTGCCCGTGGCAACGGCCCCTGCTACCCGCGTCCCCGTACCTACGGGCAGCCTTGCCCGTAGGAGACGGACTCTCCCCGCCCCGCTTGAGCGATTCACCAATGGTCTGCCTACGCGCAGCACCCACCACGGGCAAGCTGCCCGTGGCAACGGCCCCTGCTACCCGCGTCCTCGTACCTACGGGCAGCCTTGCCCGAGCGTCGCGGGCGCCGGCGGTCACATCGAGATAGACGAGTCGGAGCGATCGTGACTCGTTCACGGGGTCGTGACATTGGGTTCTGGGCGGCCGGTCGCTTTATGATACTCCCGGTCGGCAGGTATTGCACAGACGGCGCCACCGACGGTGTGCGCGTTCGGCCTTTGTCGAGCACGCGTAAATGGTCGACCGTGTCCTGGAAGGATGTCCCGCCGCACCGTACCATGGAGTGCAAACATTCCCCGCCCGCAGGCTCGACTCGGAACGCGAGGAGAAGCGAATCGTGACAGTAGTACTCTTGGGCGACGGTATTCTGGGGACGCGTGGGTCGATCATGATCGACTTTGTGTTTCTGGCGATGTTTGCCGTCGTTCCCATCATGGCGATCAGTATCTACCTGGCGAAGGTGCGCCGACAGCTCGATTGGCACCGGCGAATCCAGCTGATACTGGGTGCGGTCCTGGCTGTCGCCGTGACCGCCTTCGAGTTGGATATGCGTCTGTTCACGGATTGGCAGGCACTGGCAGCTCCCTCTCCCTACTTTCAGGCCGGCAGCTGGTGCCTGGTCTGGGTCAGCCTGGCAGTCCACCTCTGTTTTGCCATTCCCACGACGCTGCTGTGGGTCTTTGTCATTGTCCAGGCATTGAGACACTTTCCCACGCCCATTACACCCAACGCTTACAGCGTTAAGCACATTTTCTGGGCCCGCCTGGCGGCGCTCGGTATGCTCATGACGGCTGTCACGGGCTGGGGATTTTATTGGCTCGCGTTCGTGGCGTCATGATCGGTCGTTCGTCTGGGTCGCGACGATTCGGTTGACCGCGTTGAGCAGGGCCATCACCGTCGCCTCGATCGTATCGGTCGACACGCCGATACCTCGATACGTGCGCCCCTCGTGCTCGATTTGCAGAGTGGCTTCACCTTGCGCATCGCGTCCGATCGTGGCACTGCGCACCTGGTAATCCTGGCAGACGACTTTCAGTCCCGTGATCTTCTCCACCGCGAGGAAGGCTGCATCGATCGGTCCATCGCCTTCCGAGACCTCCTGGCAGACCGGTTCGCCGCCATTCTGCAGCGTAAGTCGGACGTGGGGTTGGTCTCCGGTCTTGGAGGTGATTTCGCAGGAGACCATTTTCCAATATTCGTTCTCGACCCCGTGCAACTGTTTTTCGATCAGAGCCACGACGTCGCCGTCATAGATCTCCTTCTTCTTGTCGGCCAATTCCTTGAATTCTTCAAACGTCTGTTGAAGTTGTTCGCCCGTCAATCGGAACCCGAGCGCCCTGGCGCGATCGGCCAGTGCCGCTCGACCACTGTGTTTTCCGAGCACCAGATCGGTCTGAGCGAATCCGACATCCTCGGGTCGCATGATCTCGTACGTGGTCCGTTCTTTCAGCATGCCGTCTTGGTGGATGCCTGCTTCGTGAGCGAACGCGTTGCGGCCGACAATCGCCTTATTACGTTGCACCTGCAGGCCCGTAATTCCCGCGACCAGTCGGCTGGTCGGCACGAGTCGACTGGTTTCGATTCGGGTTTGGCAGTGATAGATGTCGGACCGCGTCCGCATCCCCATGACGATTTCTTCGAGTGAGCAGTTGCCGGCCCGCTCTCCGATCCCGTTGATTGTGCACTCGATCTGCCCAGCGCCGTTTTCGACGGCACTTAAACTGTTGGCCACGGCCAACCCCAGGTCATTGTGGCAGTGGATGCTGATGACCGCCTTGTGGATGTTCGGAACTCGGTTATTCAACTCGGCAATCGTCTCGCCCATCTGGCGTGGTGTAGCATAGCCGACGGTGTCAGGAATATTGACGGTCGTCGCCCCGGCATCGATGGCCGCCTCGACAACGCGGCAGAGAAAATCCCGTTCCGTGCGGACCGCGTCCTCGGGCGAGAATTCAATATCGTCGCAGTACGATGCTGCGTGACGAACGCCGTCCACGGCGCGTGCCACGATTTCGTCACACGACATCTTCAGCTTGAATTCACGATGAATGGCACTCGTCGCCAGAAAGACGTGAATCCGAGGCCGTTCGGCATGTTTCAACGCCTCCCACGCTCGATCAATGTCCTTCGTACTGCAACGGGCCAGGCCGCAGACCGAAACGTCGCGAATCGTCTTCGCGATCTCGCGCACCGCTTCAAAGTCACCCTGTGACGCGATGGGGAACCCGGCCTCCATCACGTCGACGCCAAGATCCTGCAGCGCCTGGGCCACTTCCATCTTCTCGGTGAGGTTCATACTGGCACCCGGCGACTGCTCACCGTCCCGGAGCGTCGTGTCGAAGATCGTAATGGGACGCGAGGTGACTGCCTGAGGTTCGTTCATCGGTTTTGGCCTTTTCGGTTCCCGGCCGACGACCGACGCCTCAAAGCGTCATGCCGTCAGAACAACTCATTTTGAAACAAGGAAAACTGCAACACGTTCAGAAACAAAAAAAACCCCGAGGCTTGTCGGCCTCGAGGTGATTGGTCTTATTCAACAATCGGCGACAAACCTCCCCTACGGCCGGCTCCCGGCAAGCAATCGTAATAGGGCTAGGAGGAGAGTGCGCGACATGTTATTTCTTTGGAAGTGCTTGCTTCTTTGGAATTCGGACTCGGTTCAGATGACCTTTCGGATGGCACCCGAGAAACTTCTCCAACCTTAGCCCACCGGCAGCGGGCAGTCAAGATGTCTGTGCCGAATCGTGGGCAAAGGGTGCAGGAACGGGCTCGCGTAGCGGTTGGGCTGAGCAAGGTGTTCACTGGA
>CAYNDU010000647.1:0-3042 GCA_964395615.1 uncultured Pirellulaceae bacterium
CTTGCCCGTGGTAAGCGCTGGGAGTCGGGGTTCGGTGGGTGAGCGGTGCGGAAGGGCTGGGAGAACACGTCTCCTACGGGCAAGGCTGCCCGTAGGTACGGGAGGACGTGTACCAGGGGCGTTGCCACGGGCAGCTTGCCCGTGGCAACAGAAGACGAACCCGCGGCAGATCGGTTCGCTCCGCTACTTCACTTTTTCTTTTTTCCTTTTCGCGCGCCGTTCTTCGCGCCGTTCTTGACCGGTGTGACGGGCAGCGAGTCGGTGGCTTCCACCGGCGCGGGGCGTGGTTGGACTTGGACACCGGCCGCCGGCTTCAAAGACGTGCCGCGATCTGAGCCGAGGCATACAACACTGCCGTCGACGCTGGTGAAATAGAGGTGGTCGCGAGCCGCGATCAGGCCGTCAAATCGGGGCATCGAATCCAGTTTATAGGCTTGATGCCGTTTCCCATCGGTGGGCGAGACGATGACCAGCAACCCGCCGGCGGCACCTTGAAAGGCCCTTTCTTGCTTAGCCAGCTGTTGTTGCGTTCCTGGTAGCCGCAGTGTCTGAGAAGCGGCCACTTCATCGACGACGTCGGGCGGGCCGGCAGCATAGAGCTGGTTTCCGGCTAGTAGCATCGAGTTGACTTGGACGGGTGTATCGGCGGCCCACTTCGGCACGAACCGAGTGACGGACAACGTGCGCGTACCCGTTTTCTTGCCTTTTTTTCGGATCGGCTTCCTCTCGGTGGCGGCATTCATCAACGGCGCGCGTTTCGCCGCCGCGAAGAGCTCAAATTCCAACGGGGTTGTCCAGCGGTAGTATTGCCAATGCCGGCCGTAGCCATAGACATTGTTCGCATCGAAAACCAGCAATCGTCCCGACGGCACTCGGCGCCCGGCCTGATAGTAGCCTCCCGCACCTGACGCCCATGCACGGCCATAGACCCAATACGTACGGTGCCACTGGCTATCGTCCAGGAACCCGGTCGGGCTGAACAGATGCATGTCATCGCCCGATTGTTCCTTGACCGGGACATACTTGACGAATTCTCGTTCTCCGTCCAAATCAAACGGCAACGATCGCATGTAGACATAGCGACCGTCACAAGAAAGAACATCCGGCAGTGCGACGGGCATGTTGAGTCCTTCGATGGTCACCTGCAGGTTCTTTTTGGTTTCCGGATCTTGGTCGTCGAGTTTTGTCTCCGAGAGCTTACTTCCGGTCCCCGGGTCAAGCCTCAACAGGCGAATGCCGCCATCCAGAAACATGGATCGCCCGGCGGTACAGTAGAGGACACCGTTTTGGACCAGGACACTGCCATGAACGGGCCAGACGGATTCGACCTGCTCGAAGGCACCCATCCTCAGATCGGCCGGCGCGGCCCGGTACTTCCAGGCCAGTTGGCCGTCCGAGGCGCGAAGGCAATAAACGTGTCCATCGGCCGATCCGAACAGGACTCGATTCTTCCAGATCGTGGGCGGCGAGTCGACTCGCCCACCCGCCGTGAAGCTCCACGCGGTCTCGCCGGTTGCGGCGTCGAGCGCATAGACTGCGTGCGCGTCAATCGATGCGACGAATAGTTTGCCGCCGGCGACCACGGGACTGGTCAGCCGGCCACCAAGGTCGGTACGCCACGTCCGTTTGAGGTTTGCCGTTGGGGCGGTCGTTGAGGTGGATCCGCTTCGGGCCGCATCATGTCGATACGTCGGCCAATCTCCCCGCTGGCCACCGGACGGTGTGGCCGAGTCGTCGATATCGGCGTAGGCGGGCCCGTGTTGCAACCGGTCGACCTCGGCGCTCTTTTTGACCTGCGTGGCCAGTGATCGAGCGGGGGCCAATGCCGTAAACCCGAACAGTTTGGCCTCCAGGTAGCAGGCACACGGGTGTTCGGGCGCATAGATCAAACCGTTAGCCGGCATGATGCCGTAATGGCACGCCCCCCGGACCCAATGGTGAGGTGTCCAGTGCTCCTGGCTCCAGTCGATGAACTCAATACCGGTACGGGAGAACAGCAAATACTTGTCCGTTGCCTTCGCACGGTAACAACGATGATGGAACCAATGGGTCGTGACATCCGGTGGGAACTCGCGTTTTACCTCTCCCGTGTGCAGATCGCGACCGGTCATGATGCCCGAGTCGCTACCCTGCGCCACAGCTCCATACCAAACCAATCCACCGGTTATAAGGATGTCGTCCGGTGTGCCCATGTGTCCGCATGGTGCATGTTCGGCCTTCCAGAGCGTCTTTCCGTCTGCCAACGACAGCGCGAACACCGTGGTGGTTCGCGGCGCTGATCCTTTCTCGGCGACCTGACCGCTGTAGAGCACGACTCCGTCGGCGATGACGACCGTTGTTCCACCGGAGCTGCGTATGGCGGGTTTCAGGGGTAAAGGCTGCGAGGACCAGAGCGGTCGCCCGTCCTTCTTCCCGACGCACTGCAGTTTCAAGCCGTCGTGAAACAGCACGCGTTCGCCGTCCGTGGCCAGACTCAACGCGGCGACCGTGCTCTTCTTCTTCCACAACAGGTCACCAGTTTCTGCATCGATGGCCATCACGGTTCTCGGCGCCTTCGACCAGAGCGGATTCGTGACGTCGGCCTTGATGTCACGCAGCGTTTCGTATTCTCGGTTGGGATCGCTCCGCAACGGTTGCCCTTCTACCGCCGAAACGGTCAGCAGGATCCCGTTGGAATAGAGGACTTCCTCAGTCACTCCAGAATCTTCGTAAGTGCGTACCGTCTTGCCGGTGGCTGCGTCAAGCGCTTCCAGGGGGCCGTCGATTTTCAGTGTGACAAAGACCCGACCACCAACGGCTACCAGGCGTCGGGCCAGCATCTGTGGCCCGCTCTTGAGAGGCCAGAGGTGTTCGTGCCATTTGGTGATCTTCCGATCCCACAGAATGGTCCCGTTAAAAGCGTCCCGCGCGACGAGATGCCATTCAGGAGGAATCAGGATCGACGCTCGCGGGGCCTTGTCGATGATATAGAAAACGCGCCCGCCCGTCGAGTCGACCGCCCTGACCGCTGACATATCGTCATGTTGACGCGAATAACGGGGG
>CAYNDU010000648.1:0-3041 GCA_964395615.1 uncultured Pirellulaceae bacterium
CCCAGTGTCGCCGCGCCGACCGACTATTCGGTCCCGTTACGGCCGGTCCATTCGGCGCCGAGGGCGCCGGCACAACGCTCGGCTCCTGGCTAGGAGGAACCGGGGCTGGAGGCTGGCCGATATCTCCCGCGCCGGCCGAACCGTCGCAACAACCGGGCCCCGGATCGCATGACGTGTTGTGACGAAAGAGCGATTTTCGGGTCGTGCGGCAGGGTGACGGCCGGAAACCGCGGCACGTTGGTTTGCTGCGGCACGCCGCGGGCGCACAACACGTATTGCACTGGGTACCACATCGGTGACGCCGCTTGTCGGCGCAATACGTCGACCAGAGGCACCCAAAATTCTGACCACAACAGAGATTGCAGTCACCGCCGTATCCGGTGGCGGTCATTCGGGTGACGCTTGCCGCGGCATAACTCGTTGCCTGGCCCGCCATCGGGACCACGTAAACCGGCCCGTTGCCGGCACTTTCTATTGAAGGTTTCCAGGAAGAAGGTGTACTGCCCGTGAGGGCAGGAACTTGAGCGACGGCACAACTGGCAGCCAATAACAGCCCCATCGTGCCCCGCAGTATGTGTCGTTGCATCGTCGACTCCTTTGCTAAGAGGGGGGAGGTCCTGCAGGCGGGAAGTTGGAAGGTGGGAAGCGCCGTTCAAGTTGAAACCCGAGTTCGTGGAAACCTGATCCACATTCATCCACGCGCTACGTCAATCGTGGGGGGTACTCGACCGCGCTATCATGGAAACATGCCCTGCAAACGGTCGGCAGGCAAGTCGTTTTGTGGTTTTTTTTCAACATCGGGCCGCGAATGGTCGACGCTGGTCGCCCGCATCTCTCGTACCACTCTTGTTTTGCTGATATGATCAACGGTCTCGACCGGATGATGCCGATTCGCTACGCCCGCCGCACCGTGAGGAACCGAAGATTGCCGATTCTGACGTCTGGGCCGTTTCTCGCAATGATCGGCCCTGGATCGCCGACCAGTACCTCGGCTGGGATCGCCATCGTACTGACGGGTCTCATCACCGCCCGCCTGCTCTTTCGTCGAGCGTCCGTTGAAGGAACAACGCTGGTCGCTCCCTGGTGCTGGACCATCGGTGCTGTCGTTGCCATCGGCGTGACACACGGTCTGCTGCCGCTCTTCCACGGGCCATGGCTCGAAACGACAATCGGGACACTGCAATTCAGTGCCACGATGCTCACGTTTTGTCCAGCCGTGGCTGTGCTCGGTGCCAAGCGACCCCACGATCGCACGTGGCAGTTCGTGGTCGCCGCCCTCTGGCTGGTCCTGGTCGTGTCCGGGACGGCCCATTCGCTGGCCCCCGGGTCGCCCGTTCTTGGTGACCGTCACGCATCGCCGGTCGACCCGGTTTGGGCCGGATTCCTCTGGTTGCTGATCACCGTCACATTTCTCAACTGGCTGCCGACGCGCCACGCGTTGCCCGCCTTGCTGGCCATTTCCGGTCAAATCTGTCTGGCGACGCCGTTTTTGCCCGGCATGCCCTCGCTACCTGCGGCCTGGGTTGCGCCGACGGGCCTGGCAACCTTCGGATTGAGTCTCCTTTTAATACGTCGTGCAGGCGATCACTGCAGCCGGCGACCGATGCCCCTACGAGAGTCGCTGGACATTATGTGGGTCGAGTTCAGGAACATGTACGGAGCACTCTGGGGCCTGCGGGTCATGCAACGCGTGAACCTGTTTCTGGCCAGTCAATCGGTCGTTGAGCAATACGGATGGTGGGGGTTGGACTCGGATGCCGACCCGACGGAGTCTGTACCGTCGAGTTCGCCGGCCAGATCCCGGACCGCGACCGATTCACACCGGGAAGCCGAACAGCGTGGAACGCCCGATGCCGGCTCGCCGCTCGACGCCAACGTGAAACTGCCTCAGGTCTGGCAGAACCTGCTCCGGCGGTTTGTCTCACCGCAGTGGATTGCCAGCTACCTGGACCAGTCACTAGACTGAGGTTGCGTCGCTCGCGTCGAGCGGCGCAATACTCGATCGAGCGATGAACGGCAGCCGAACACCGAGCCGACCGTTTGCCAAAGGTACATCGGTTCGAACACGTAAGAGGAGGATCGAAATGCTTCGACGAACTCAATCACATTCCACTCGCGTTTCCTTTCTGACGCTTTTCGCTGCAGGGTGTCTCTGCGTAACGGTGGTGCAGCCGGTCGTAGCTCAACAGAAAAGTGTCAAGCCGGGAATCAATAAGTCGTTCGATGAACCGGACGTTGCTCAATTTGTGGAGCGTTTCGAGCGCGAGGGTCGCGAGATATACGATCTGCGCAAGGAAGCGATAAAGGCCTGCGGCATTCAACCGAAGATGTCGGTCGCGGACGTCGGCGCCGGAACGGGCCTTTACACGCGTCTCTTTGCGAAGGCCGTCGGCCCCAAGGGACGAGTGTTCGCCGTAGACATCGCGGACAAGTTCATCGCCCATATCAAACAGACCTGCCGGGAGCAGGGCATTACGAACGTAACGGGAATCGTCTGTTCCGCGCAGTCGGCAAAGCTGCCGAAGTCGAGCGTGGATATTGTCTTCATCTGTGATACATATCATCACTTCGAATTCCCGCAGAAAACCATGGCCTCCATTCGTTCGGCGCTGCGTCCCGACGGGTCGCTCTGCGTCGTGGATTTCGAACGGATCGAGGGAAAAAGCTCCGACTGGGTGAAGAATCACGTGCGTGCCGGCAAGGAAACCTTCAAGAAGGAAATTGAAGAGGCCGGATTTGTGTTCGTCGAGGAAATCAAGCTCTTTCGGGACAATTACTTTCTGAAGTTTCGAAAAAGGGACTCATAAGAGGTGGGAGCGCGATGAATATGAACAAGGGTCGATTACGTACTCTCTTGCACTGTGCGCTTGCCGGCACGTTGCTGGTGGCTTGCGGATGTCCAAAGACCGAGCCGCAACAGGAACCGAACGGCAAGACCAGTACATCGGGCAGTGCGACCACATCCGCCGGAGAAACAACCGCTCGACCCGCCGATGATGATGGGGCGGTCGCGACACTTGAGGCGATCGGGCGTATTGAAC
>CAYNDU010000649.1:0-3028 GCA_964395615.1 uncultured Pirellulaceae bacterium
TCTCCACGAATGCCTGGAGCCTCGCCTTTGTTGCCTCGCTCCAGTGGTATTGCTGGAACGAGGGCTGGTCGATGAAGCGATACCAGTAATAGGTCACGCGCGAGCCGTCGGCCAAGTCCACGGTGAACGGGCCGCGCACGGGGCCGGGGTTCGTCCAGGCACCGGACTTGGGCGACGACTAGGGCGCACCGCGCGGGGCCCGTGCAGCTCAAGTTGCCGGAGCCGCTGGGCGAGCACGGCGGGCGGAGCGTGGGGATATGCGCCGGCAAGAACAAGCCAGTTTGCGGCCGGTGCCGGTCAGTTGTTTGCGGCCGACGATCACGGGTCGGCCGCCTTAGTGGGACGGCACACTCTCCAGGACGATGTGGAGGCGTGTAATGACGTCTTTGACCGTGCCGCCAACATGCTCAACGATGCGTTTCAGGAAGGTCGTTCGCTTGGGATTTCCGTTTGCCTGGGAACGGAGACGCCGTTGACGATTCCCAAGAGAGTGCGACAACGGCTGATCGATCGCGGCCTGAATCCAGACGATTCTTCGACCGTGGCGAAACTTTATGAGGGAATGTTCACTCGTATCGCTCGAGCGTTGCCGATCGACTATTACTGGCTCTGGACTCCAGAAGGGTGGACCTGGCAGGGTGCCGACGAAAAACAGGTCGAACGAACGGTCAATGACATTCAATTGGCGCTCGAGGCCAGAAAAAAGGTCGAGGCTTCTTTCGGTTTTGCGACCTGCGGCTGGGTCCTCGGACCCCCTGGCAATCGCGGTCTCTTTGACAAGGTGTTGCCGTCGGAGGTGGCGTTGAGCTGCATTAATCGGCAGGTCGGTTTTACTCCGGTGGAACCAGGTTTCTCTCGTATTCATGGCCGACCTCAATGGGCGATTCCCTGGATGGAAGACGATCCGGCAATGATTATTCCTCAACTCTGGGTCGGTCGTTTACGACGGGACGCGGCGGATGCGTTCGCCTACGGCTGCAACGGCCTGATGGGCATCCATTGGCGGACCCGTGTCCTCGGACCCAACGTCGCGGCCTTGGCGGCGGCCGGATGGAATCAGGCGGGGTGGAACGTGAATGCCGGGAAACGAATCGAGTTTCCTGATCGCCCCAGAGATCTCCCGACCGAAGATTTTTACCGCGATTGGTGCCGGACCGAGTTCGGACCCTCAGTGGCGGACCGTCTTGCCGATCTGTTCGTGACCCTTGACGGCGGGCCGGGCGATTACGCGGCCCAGAAGGCGACGCGACTTCCTCGACCTGCGACGTGGATGGGCGGGCCTGGCGGTATCGTCATCAATTCGAAGCCTTGGGACTCCGAGCGAAATCGTTATGCGTTCGTTGCCGAAATGGAGGCGTTTGAGGCGCAGATCGAGGGGGCGGGCAATCTGGCCCGATTCCACTATTGGCTGAACACGTTTCGATACCTGCGCTCCATCGGCCAACTCGGCTGCGTGCGAGGTCAGCTCGACGCAGCGGTCAAACGATGGTCGAAATCCGAGTCGGCTACGGAGCGGAGTCGATTGGCCGAGGACCTTGTTTCCATTCGCTTGCAACTGGCGCGTCTTTGGGAACAGATGATGACCGCTCAACTGTCCGTGGTATCAACTCCCGGAGAGTTGGGAACGATTGCCAACCTGGAGCAGCATGTACGCAGGCACTTGCATTTTCTGGATCACCATGATGAGGTGATTACCGAGGCGCTGGGTCGTCCGCTGCCGCCGGAGGCGGAGCCCACAAGAAACTACCTCGGAGGCCCTCGCATTATTGTGCCGACGGTGCGATCGCTGGTGAGCGTGGGCGAAGTGCTGACGATCCCAGTGATACTGCTGGCAAACGAGCGCCCCAAAGAGGCTTCCTTGCATTGGCGCTCGATCGGATCCGATGGCTTTCAAACGGTTCGCCTCAAGCACGTCGCTCGCGGCGTGTATAGCGCTCAATTACCTCCGGCCGACGAAGCGACGCGTGAGTACTACGTCAAGGTCGAGTTGGAAACGGGGCAACCGCTTCACTGGCCACCAACCGCACCCGAACTCAATGCGACACTGGTCGCCCGGCCATAGCAGTGTTTGACCCAGACGTGTTCTACATTAGAAGCAGAGCGACCAGCCCGACGAACAGCAGGACGCCGGCGAGGAACCAGAACAATCCCCATCGTCTCCGACGCGGCATGCGCCACCAGATGTAGACGCCCGAGAACACCCACAACAGCATGGAAAAAACGACAACATCAACGACCACTGCCCATGCCCTGAGCGACAAATACGGCTGTTGGAACCCGCATCGAAAGTGCAAGTAGTTGACGAACCGGAGCGCCGAAAATGGCGCCTGCCGCTCGACAATTACCTGCCGCCGAGGTCGCTCCCAACGAATCCGGTAATTTCCGCCGCCAGAGATACGGAACACGGTAAAGCCACGGGGAAGCGGCTTGCCTTGGAATCGGTGCGGACCGTCAAGGTCGAGCATATTCAGGATCGCCTGAGCCTGCGCCTCGGGTTCCGATGGAAAATCATCGGGTGGCGTAAAGTCAAGGCGCTTCTGTACGCTCCACTTCGGCGGCTCGAGCCCGACGGCGTCGGCGATCAACTTGTGATGGTTCAGCATGAAAGCGCTCGCCGCGTAGACGATGATCCAGGGAACCAGAAAGAGGCCCGTATAGAGGTGTAGCGTGCGCATCAGTCGATCGGTGCGCGCCCAGATATTCGTTGTCATAGGGGCAATTTCTTGTAAGGGTGAGAGGTTCGTGAATGGTGGTGGGTGAGGGATCGGTGGGGCTGAACCTATCCGCCGGTTGCTGCCGGTACACCGAGTGAACCATTATCGACCGCGTGGTCACGAACTCGCAAGTATTACCCCTCGAACGTGGGAGCGGCTCGCGAGCGCCGGGAGGTGCAGGAACGGACTTTTTTTAGGTGGACGTATTCAGCGCGATCTTGACGTTCGGGCGATTGGGATCCACGTGATTTATCGGGAGTTCCGCGAGGGACGATCTTTCTGGTTCTCACAAAGGCACGGAGACACAGAGAGGA
>CAYNDU010000650.1:0-3012 GCA_964395615.1 uncultured Pirellulaceae bacterium
CGACTACGGAAACACCTGGAAGAACAACCAGGGAATCCCAATCGCCCGAACGTAATAATACGTCCACCCAAAACGAGCCCGTTCCTGCACCCAATGGGAACCGGTCAACCGGCGGTCACATCCGATCTCCATTGCACAACGTCTCTAACGAATGGGTTGTCGTTGGAGAATCTCGGTTGACGAGAAAGTGGATTGGGCCGGATCGGTTACGGCTGATGCCCTTGCTCGATTCTGCGTGGTCGATCTCGCGATGGTTGCCCGAAGAGGTGAAGGGCTATGGCTGGTCAAGGTTGAACCAGTCCGCCACGTCGGCAACATTTCGTGGCGGTTCGAGCCGATGATGGTAGGCATTGGTGGTCGGGTCATAGGTATAGTCCTGCGCCAATCGAGCCGCATCATGAACGACATCGGCGACGGCATCGAGCACGCAACGCAGTTCTTCGTCGGTCATGGTCGGATGAAGGGATATTCGAACCCAGCCAGGTTTTTCGGACAAGTCTCCATGGTCGATCTTATCGGTAATTTGACGAGACCGAGTGGGATCAACGTGCAGCAGGTAGTGACCGTACGTGCCGGCACACGAACAACCGCCTCGTACCTGCACGCCGTGTCGATCGTTCAGTAGTTTGGTGATCAAGTTATAGTGGAGGTCTTCCACGTAGAACGATATCACGCCCAAACGCTCGTCCACTTGATTGGCCAGGACGTGTACGCCGGGGATTTGTCGTAAAGCGGGCAGCGCCTCCGCAAGCAGCTCGCGTTCGCGGGCCTGCATGGCGGTAGTGCCCATCTGGTCCTTCAAACGAACGCAGAGAGCCGCCTTAATCGCCTGAAGAAATCCGGGGGTGCCACCGTCCTCGCGAGCTTCGATCGACTGGACGAAGCGATGCCCGCCCCATGGGTTCGTCCATTCGACCGTCCCGCCTCCGGGATCGTCCGGCACGGTACGATCGTACAGTTTCGAGTCAAACACGAGTACGCCGGGCGTGCCCGGTCCACCCAGAAACTTGTGAGGGCTGAAGAAGATCGCGTCAAGCTTCTGGTCCGGATCATCCGGGTGCATGTCAACATCGACATAGGGCGCCGCGGCGGCAAAATCGACAAAGCAGAGTCCTCGGAAGGCGTGCATTGTTGCCGCTAATTGGTGGTAATCGGTCCGGACTCCGGTCACGTTTGAGGCCGCGGTAAACGACCCGATTTTCAGTTTTCGATCAGCATATTGTTCGAGAAGAGCACTCAATCGCTCTGGGTCCACAAGTCCGAACTCATCCGGCTCGACGATGACAACATCGGCAATGGTCTCCAGCCACGAGGTGTGATTGGAGTGGTGTTCCATGTGCGTCAAGAAGACGACTGGGCGATCTTCGATCGGCAAATGAAAACGGTTTCGGAAATGTTCATCAAGTCGCAAACCGAGCAAGCGCTGAAACTTGTTTATCACTTTCGTCATGCCAAATCCGGCGGTGATGATCACATCGTCGGGACCGGCATGGACGTGTTGCTTTATGATCTCGTGTGCCTCGTGATAGGCACTGGTCATGGAAGCACCTGTCACGGAGATTTCGGTGTGGGTGTTGCCGACGAACGGCCCGAATCGATCGACCATTTGCCGTTCGATCGGCGCGTAAAGCCGCCCGCTGGCGATCCAATCGGCGTAAACGATGGTCTTGTCGCCATACGGGGATCGAAAGGACTGGCGATAGCCGACCGTCTTCTCGCGGAACGGTCGAAAGTGGGCTTCCCAAGATTTCGCGGATTCCGGTTTCGCGTCGCGGACGGTCATCATCTCCCCTGTTTCTGCCGTCATCTGGCCATGGTAACTCTGCCTGCAGTGCCCACCCGGCATCGCCGTAGGTGAGATCCCGGCCTACTCGTCAGCCACGCTCGTTTCTCGATGGCCGGTTAGCTTCATCTTTCCACCACTGCCCCCATCGATCGGCAGCCAATCCGGGCTGATGCTCAGATCGCAGACGGGCAAACTCTTCGGCGCTGCGAATCACCTCGTTCGGTCGCAGCCGGCTACGCACCAGGAAGTCCGCTTCGGGAGGGTGGCATGCAGGAGGCACGAAGTCAGCTGCTTGTGGGTCACGGCCTTTTGGCGTCGAATCACCGGGAAGTCGAGTGATTGGTGCATTGGTCGGTAATTCAGCATTCTGGTACCGGACGTCGAGTGACCATCGTACTTGCTCCGTCTGGTTCTCTTGGCTGCAATGCGGTGTCAGATTGTGCAACAACAATACTCCTCCTTTGCGTACCGGGCAACATACCCAGTTCTTCCCGGGCAGTCGATCCTCTGGGATCTCCAGGTAAGCCTGTCCGGTCGCAGGACGATGAGGAAGGATCTTCTCATGGTGAGCGTCGGGCAGGACCCAGAGACAACCGTTTTGAGCGTCCGTGTCCACCAAGGGAATCCAGACCGTAAGTACGAGTGCCTGATCACAGTAGGGTTCGAAGTAGGCCGAATCCTGGTGCCACGGTACGACACCATAGTGGTAATGCGGTATCTTTGGCCGAAGGCGATAGACGCTCGACGCAATGAGCTCGTTACCGCACAGCGATTCGGCCAGATCCAGTAGCCGGTCGTTGGTCAGCAGATCGAAGAATCCCGGCCCGTGAAGAACGCCGTTCCAGAGCGACAGGGCGACTTCGTCGGACTCTCGGCTAATCTGGGCCAATCGATCGGCAAAGCCGGCCTCTGAGAATCGGGAGGACAGTGTGCCGCGTTTCACCAATTCGTCGGTCTTTACATCAATCGCGGCCTGAATATCATCGATGGCCGGCTGCAACATGCAGTCATCGAACAGGTCGTTCAGCACCAAATGTCCGTGCCGATGGAAGAAATCCCGCTGTTCGGCGCGTAACCCGCCGGATGTCCAGTCGTGAATGCTCATGTTTGTCGTTATACCGGTCACCTGGCCGTTTCTCCAGTAGCGGCTCGCGGATGGGGCCCGATCCTGGTTCGAATGGCCGGTTTTCGAGCGACAAACGAATCAACGGGTCGAGCCGTGTCGC
>CAYNDU010000651.1:0-3007 GCA_964395615.1 uncultured Pirellulaceae bacterium
TTGGCAGCAGCCGCGCCCGATGCGGGTGGGTCCGCCTGTTCGGAAACGGGACCCGCGGCGAATGACCTCGGTGGAAGACCCTCACGAGCGTCGACCGGCAGGCCGGGGTTTCCACAGAGCGTCAGGAACCAAACGGCAACGCACGTCTTCACTCGGCCGCCTCCCGCCACGAACCTCATTCACGCCTCACACTCTCTCCCAGTCTAACCGCTCGACTGCCAAAAGTGTCGGACGTGACCGATGATTCAAACACCGCCGACCAGAGCGAACGCGATCACGGCGGCCAGGCCGACCAGCGCCAGGGCATAAAACGGAGGATCGCGGTAGTGGACGCCGTGTCGACGTGCAAGACTGCGGACGGCTTGCCGGGCCCGCGAAGGGCTGACCCCCGACTCTTCCTGGTAGAGCCTTACGGCATGTTGCACGCTCCCCTCACGCACCAACATCAATACCAGCCCGATCTTCTGACTTTCCACCACCTGTTCTCCCTGCCCCTACAAGAAAAAAATAACGCTCGCCGCCCGTATATTCGTAGACGTCGCACGGGTGACCGTCAACGGCCAAAATGGCACGTTCAAGGACCCCGGGAAACTGCCGGGTCGGGTTGGGCCGGTCGGGCAATATGGACGATCTTCGGCCCGGGAACGCTCGGGGCCACCAGTCGATTTGACATTTGGCTCGTACCAAGCAACAAAGAACACGAAGGAAATCGTCGAATTACCGTCTTCCCGCAAGCGTTGGAAACCTGAAGCAAACGAAGGTGACTGCGAATGCTCGAACAACATGTCAATGCCCGAAAACGCCTGATCGCCAGTTGGGAGGAGTTGGGCAGCGGAGCGCCCACGGTCATCGCGCTCGCTGAACTCTGCTGCCGCTCCATGGCCGCCGACATCACCGAGATCGAAGGACTTTCCGCCGAAAGTCGGACGATCCTCTTTGCCGCCCGCGAACGCGGAATCTTCGAAATCCGGGCAAATAACATGGCCTTCGAAACACCGGCTCGGTTTCTGACCGTCTTTGTGGAATTATCGGAAGGCGAGAAGCTCATGTTTCGTACTCGTGATGATCCACAACAGAACATTCGCTTCTTCGACGGATTTCGACAGCTCTGCGCCAACGGCCTGGTGATGCACCACTTGTATCATGAATTCTCACTGACGCGGGCCGGTTTCGAACTGGCCCGAACCGTGGATCAGGCCGAGGTCGGCGAACTGATGGATATCGGCCGACCCTGCGGCTACGGCGGCTAATGCCGTCGGTACGGCCTTGACGCCATTCGTCGGTCGAAACTCGAACCGAGCCACCCCCCTTTTGAAAACGGCGGCAACGAGCTAACCTAACGCATCGAATTTGTTGGGGCTTGTAAGAGAATGGGCCATTTTGAAGCGGCTCAATGCGGGCAGATGGGTTGGTTCGGACAGGTCGGTTGTTCGATGGGGTGATGGTCGGCCGATGGCGAAGGAAAACTGCCACTCACAAGAGGGGGCCGGCCTCGTCGCTTGAAAGTCATGCCGACCGGGCCGGTTGCATTGCCACGACTTGGGTCTATAGCATACCAGCCGCCCGCATTTCTCAAATTCCAGCGTGGAGGCGAATGTCAGGGAGTTTGACCCGTCCAACGTCGGCGGGTCGAAAACAATGGGAATTCAGCGAAAGCGTGAACCGCTGTTCACTCGCTCGTTGGCCGATCCGTTTGAATCCCGACTCAGTAGGCCGGCCATCGGCCTCGGCGTTGTGCCCGCGACGGCCCGGTTGTTGGAAGCCATCGATCCCATTGACGACCGGCGTTCCTGACCGACGACACTAACCGACAAGATAACCGACAATCCATTTTTGACCCCGATCCGTAGCGGTCAAACGTCCATGAACCCGGTTGCTAAGGAACCTACGAAATGAGTGTATTGGTCACGAAAGAAGCTCCGAATTTCACCGCTCAAGCCGTCATGCCCGACGGTTCTTTCCAGGAAGTCTCGCTCTCGGATTATCGCGGCAAATACGTTTTGTTGTTTTTCTATCCGCTCGACTTTACGTTCGTATGCCCGACAGAGATTATCGCCTTTTCGGACCGTGTCCAGCAATTCTCGGATCTCGGCGTGCAGGTTCTGGGAGTTTCGATCGACAGCCACTTCACGCACCTGGCGTGGCGAAACACGACGCGCACCGAAGGCGGGCTGGGCCAGATCGACTACCCGCTGGTTGCCGACCTGGACAAGTCGATTAGCGAAGCGTACGACGTACTGATCGGGATGGGCGTGGCCTTGCGTGGCCTTTTCCTGATCGACAAGGAAGGGACCGTTCGACACCAGGTCGTCAACGACCTGCCGCTCGGCCGCAGCGTCGACGAGGCATTGCGCGTCGTGAAGGCCCTGCAATTCGTGGAACAGCACGGCGAAGTCTGCCCGGCCGACTGGCACGAGGGCGACGACACCATCAAGCCGACCATCGACGGCAGCAAGGAGTTCTTCGGGAAGGCTTATGAAGGCAAGTAAGTCCCTCGGTTTTTCCCAGGTATTTTTCCCGGTGGCTCGCCGTGAGACGGCGCCAACTTTGGTAGGATGACTTTGGTACAATTACCGCGTGCTGCGAACGACCGTTGTTGTCCCACGATCCGTATTTCTTAGCGTGAAAGGACCCAGGGCCATGCGCCGTTTCCTCTCTTTCTCGATGTGCTTACTGGCGAGTCTCAGTCTCTTCCTGCTGATCGGATGTGCTCCGCAAGATTCCGATCAAAGTGGTTCGGACGCAGCCGCATCCGGTGATGCAACTCAGACGGATGCGGACCAGACCGATGAGGGCCAGGCTGACTCGGGCGATACCGACAGCGATCAGGCCGACGCGGGCGACGGCGACCAGGCCGGGACTTCAGATGCTGAGCCGGCGAAGCAACCGGAGGCGCCGGCCAAGATGACGCCTGGCACGACGGATGCGGTGAGTGCGCCGGCCGACAAGGCCTCCGACTCGCCCGTCGGGCAAGGCACCGATGAAAAGGGCACCGATGAAAAGGGCA
>CAYNDU010000652.1:0-2998 GCA_964395615.1 uncultured Pirellulaceae bacterium
CGTGCGGCCTCATCGCCGCGTGCCGTGATCATCTCGAGCGTCACGGGTCCGGTCAGCGAGTTCACTGCCGCATAGAATTCTTTAGGCGTTCGAATGCGATGTTCCCCCACCCGTGAAATGATCTCTCCGCGGCGAATGCCTGCCTGCCAACCGGGGGACGGGCGATCGATGCTCAGAACGGCTACTCCCGACGTGCCGTCGATCAGCTGACTCGCCGTCAGGCTCAATCGAGGCGGCAGAGCCCAGGGGTAATCGACGCGCAGGCCGCGCCAGGTCGGCTCCTCGGTCTGTCCGTACGCCGGCCGACTCGATCCGATGTACTTCTTGGACAGCACAACGCGAGCGCTGGTCGTCCGCGGTCGATGGAGGAACGGGTCGGTACGCACCAAGGTCAGGCGGACCTCCGTCTCGGCCGGCAATCGACTCAGCTCCCGAAAGAGCGAGTTCTTGTCATGAACACTTTGCCCTTCAACCTGAGTGATCACATCGTTGGGGCGCAGACCGGCGTCGGCCGCAGGCGTACCCGGCACGACGCGCAGGATCCGGGCTCCGAATTTCCCGTCGGCCCGTTCGGCCCGTGTCAGATCATCGGGTTGAACACCAAGGAACCCGTACGATGGAACGAGGCCTTGCTTCAGTGTATTGACCGTCTGCCGAAAGGCCTTGTCAACGGGAATGGCGAATCCGGCCGGCGAATCCGTCCCGGAAAGCGCGGCCAACGAAGTGGTCAAGCCGACCATCTCACCTCGTAAGTTCACCAACGCCCCACCGCTCGTCCCTAGATTCAGCCGTGCATCGGTCTGGATCAACGTGCCAAACTGATGGATCGATTCCTGCCCCGTTTCCAATGGCTCGGCGCTGGGCCGAGCGACGGCGGCGCGCTGCAGATTCGAAATAATCCCCCAGCTGGCACTCACATTTCCATCACGCGCGATGGCATACGGATTGCCGAGCGCAATGACCAGCATTCCTTTACGCAACTGCGATGCGTCGCCGAGCGTGATGGGCACCAGGTTTTTGGCGGGGACCGTAAGGACTGCCAAATCGGTCCATGGATCACCGGCTTCCACTTTCCTTGGGCGCATCACACGCGACACTTGAAACGGCCGTCGCTGGCTCCAGACGTAATAGTCATTTTCGTCCGGATCGCCCAGGACATGATAGTTGGTGACGATGTGTCCCTGTTGGTCAATCACGACGCCCGTGGCATACTCGTTGGGCAAAAAATCCGGACTCGTCGGCGACGGCTCGGCCAGTCCCAGTGGTTGACGGCCAGGCTGAAACAACTCATCCAGTCGCCCGCGATCGATCGGGCCACCACGGTTCTTCCGGACCCGGGCGATCGCCACCACCGACCGCTCGGCGCGCGCAATCGCTTCGACCAGCACCTTCTCCATCGCGGCGGCCGCCTGCAAGCCCGAGATATCCTGACCGGCTGCCGAGCGAACCGTTAGGCCAGGCGGCAGGATCCAGAGCCCCAACAGACAGCAAATGAGTACGGGCCGGTTGGCACGATTCCTCCGTGCCGGCCGTTCGCTGCAAACTACGCGGTTGTTCTCAGCAACGCGGCCGTTCCCAGCAACGCGGCCGTTCCCAGCTGCGCGGCCGTTCCGCGACCACGGGCCGACACCGTATTCGGTTGCATGAATCACGCTCGTCCCCCTTGCCATGCCCGCCGGCTTTCGCAGGCTATTCTGTCTCGGCCGCCGGCGTGTCGAGCGGTTCCAATCCAAACCCGCCCGCCGCCATCACTTTTTTCTTGAGCTCTTCCATGACTTCCGGATGTTCGGTCAGGTAGTTCCTTGCCTTTTCTTTACCCTGTCCCAGATGGGTCGTCTCGTATTTGAACCAGGAACCACTGCGGGCCACAATGCGGTGCTCGACGGCCATGTCCAGAATATCGCCCTCAAGACTGATGCCGTTCGTGTGCATCATGTCAAATTCGGCGATTCGGAAAGGAGGTGCTACCTTGTTCTTGACGATCTTGCATCGTACCCTCTGACCGACGACCATATCGCCATCCTTCAGCTGACCGATCCGCCGGACATCAATGCGGCACGAGCTGTAGAATTTCAGAGCTCGGCCACCGGGCGTTGTCTCCGGGCTTCCGAACATGACTCCGATCTTCTCGCGAATCTGATTGATAAACAGCACGGCCGTCTTGCTCTTGGCAATCGCACCGGTCAATTTGCGCATCGATTGGCTCATCAGCCGAGCCTGCAGGCCGACGTGCGAATCGCCAATCTCTCCCTCCAGTTCCTGTTTCGGCACCAGGGCCGCCACCGAATCAATAATGATCACATCGACGGCATTCGACTTGATCAACATTTCGGTGATCTGCATCGCCTCCTCGCCCGATGTCGGCTGGCTAATCAACAGCGTCTCCAGCTGCACCCCCAACTTCTTGCCCCAACTCGGATCAAATGCGTGCTCGGCATCAATCATCGCGGCGATGCCACCCGCTTTCTGAGCCTGGGCGGCCACGTGTAGAGCCAATGTCGTCTTGCCGCTCGATTCGGGTCCGTAGACTTCGATAATCCGGCCACGAGGGATCCCCTGCCCTCCCAACGCAAGGTCGAGCGACAGGCTGCCTGTCTCTATCCCTTGGATCTTAACCGTCTCGTTCGATCCCAGAGCCATGATCGAACCTTCGCCAAACTGCTTCTCGATCTGTTGAACGGCCGTCTCCAGATTCGGATTCGACGCCATCAGCTTGTCCGTCGTGCTCGGCGCCTTCTTCGCCCCCTTACCGCCCTTCTGCTTCTTGGCCATCGATTTATTCGCCTTTTCGGTTGTGGTCACCATTCCTGTCACTCCTTTATCGAAAACCTGAGCCGACTCGACAAGCCAGTTACTCGCCGGAGCCCTGCGGCCAGCAAGTGTACGCATGCACACTATATAATCTGGACCGACGATCTGCAACCTTGGTTGCCTGAAAATATCATCGCCGGGCCGTGGACACGTTTGGTCCAACCAAGACGAAAATCGTGAAGTTTTT
>CAYNDU010000653.1:0-2980 GCA_964395615.1 uncultured Pirellulaceae bacterium
TCATCGCTGGGTAACGAGTTCACCAGCGGCGATGAGTCCCGTCAGGGACGGCTGGGCCGCACTCCGTTGATTCATGCCGATTCGATCAGTACCATCAATGGTCGGTCCTCACCGAAACAAGATCGGTGGCGGGCCAAAGGATGTTGGCGGACCTGGATGGCCGCTCGGCGTACGCCTCGAAAACAGCGTGACAATCGATGACCGGGACGCGTGCTGGAACCCAAACCTCTTACTCTGATCGAGCTCAACGATGAAAATCGAATTCTCGCCTTGCCTCCTGATCGCAACGGTGGCGTTGACAGGGTCCCTTGCGGCACGCGTTTGTGCCCAGCCGATGCCGCGTGAAAATGTGGTCGACGTTCCTGCCATCAGTGAAGGACTTTGCGTTAGTAACGTTTTTCAAGACAACATGGTGCTTCAGCGCGACAAACCGATTTATGTCTGGGGCTGGGCAGAGCCGGGCGAGCAGGTCACGGTCACGTTTGCCGGCTCGGAGGCGTCTGCCCGGGCAGGCGAGGACCGTGCGTGGAAAGTCGCACTACCGACCCAGCCGGCCCGGAGCAACCCTCAGCAGATGACGGTCAACGGCATGAGCAAGAAGCTCGTTCTTGAGAACATTCTGATCGGCGACGTCTGGGTGCTCGGCGGACAGAGCAACATGGAGTTCGAGATCGCCAAAGTCGAAAACGGACCGCTCGAGATCGTCTCGGCGAACTTCCCCAAGATCCGAATCCTGACCATTCCCTACGGTCAGGGACCGGAACCGAAGCACAACTTTGCCCGCCTTCACGAGTGGAGCGACTGGTTTGGCAGGCACTTCCGCAAAGGCGACTGGGACGTCTGCACGCCCGAGACGGTCCGCGAACTCTCTGCCATCGGCTATGTTTTCGCACGCCGGGTTCAGATGGCCGCCAACGTGCCCATCGGCGTCATTGACGCATCGCGTGGCGGCACCACCGTCGAGACCTGGACGCCCATGCCCGTCCTCCAGGCGATGAACAGTCCACTGACCAAAGCCAAGCTCGCGCAGTTTGAAAAATCCGTGGCCGATTGGGACCCGCAGGCCGATCTGGACAAACGTATCGAGAGCCACCACCAATGGATCGAACGGCAGACCAAGGAGGGAAAACCGATCCCCGATGACAGGAAGCAGGACCCCAGCGATCTCCGGCCCGGTCCGATCGGCGATCACAACTACCCGGGGCATTGCTATGCGGGAATGATCGCGCCGATTGCCGGTCTCTCGGTCAAGGGCGCGATCTTTCACCAGGGCTTCAACAACGCATTTGAAGGGTCGATCGGTGCCGATAGGTACCGCGACATTTTCCCTCAGATGATCCGCGCCTGGCGGAAGGCATTCAATGATCCGCGGATGCCGTTTGGCATCCTATCGCTCTGCACGGACGGCTATCCGCAAACCCACGATAACTACTGCGAAAAGATGTTTAACGCAGGCATTGAAATCCGAGCCACGCAATACCAGACGTTTCTTGACTTATACAACGCCGGCGATGAACACATCGGTTTCGTCAGCACGTATGACCTGCGTCGACGCTGGTACCACCCTCAGCTCAAGATCCCTGCCGGCGAACGGATTGCGCGGTGGGCGTTGGCGACCGAGTATGGTTTCGCCAGGGAGTTACCCTGGAAACCACCGATGATCGTCAACATCGAATCGAGTCCGGGACGACTGACGCTCACGCTGGATACCGAAACGGGCGACCCCGAGGATGGCGAGATCCAGGGTTTTGCCATCGCCGGCGAGAATCGTCGATTTCAACCGGCGAATGTCAGCTACGCCGAAAAAGGCAAAGACAGCCGAGGGCGAATGCAGTACGACCGAAAGAAGCTCGTTCTAACCAGCCCCATGGTGCCACAGCCCATCCATTTCCGCTACGCATGGGGCCGGAATCCGCTGGCCAACCTGCAAGCCACCGGCCACAAGGACCTTCCTTTTGCCACCCAACGAAGTGACGACTGGAAAATGGAAGAAGTTCCACTCGGCGTGCTCGGCGACAACGTGGCGTTGCCAATCTCGCGCAGCGACCGAAACAAAATCAATCAGGCGCTGCGTGAGCAGGACAAAGAACGCCGCCGGAAAGAAGCCGAACAGGAGATCAAATCGAGCGACGGGACCCCGTCGAGCGGCTGATCGCCGCTCCCCGGCCATCCACCTGGCCGGCGGTTCGCGTCTTTTGAGCAAAGGCTCCTGCCTGAGCTACCTTCTGCAACGCGGACGGCTCGGACCGGGGCGTCATGCTTCGGACCAGGTGGGAGATTCTTCACACATACCTGGTTCAGGACACGGGCTTTCTCTCAGGGTGCCTTTCCGTCCCTCTGCAATTTGAGCATCCCCTTTCCCAGGGCCTCACCAACAAGCATGTACGTTTCGGCGTTCTGATTGTAATGATAACCCTGGTTCTTCGGAGACTCTTCCGGCCGGCGCCAGAAGTCGCGAGTCTCGACGGTGAGGACATTCCCTTGAAACTCCGGGTACTTGCCTTCGTCACCACTCACCGCCAGCTGTGCCTCGGCCACCTTCTTGTGCGGCCCCGACATATTCCAACCGTCGAATCCGATCGTGGCGATGACGAACGGCGCACTCGGCGCGTCAAACTCTCTTCGCAACGTCTTGATGAAATGAACAAGGTTCTGCTCGTAACGACTCGCATACGGCTCGCCACCGTCCTTGTGCCCTTGCCACCAGACGAATCCGGCGATTTCGAACCCGCGGCCCTTCCAATGCGGGAACTCCGTGTCGAAATGGTCCAACACCTCATGGACGGCGCGAAAACAGTCGTCGTACTGTTTGCCCGCGTACCAGTTGATCGGCTCAGGCTTCGTACCTCGTGCCCACCGTGACGGCGAGTCCATGTACCCGGCATAAACGTGGTCGTCATAGTCAAAACGCTCGCTGCCCGGAGGAAGATAGTCCCAACCCAAAGATCGGTTGCCCTGAGATGCCTTGAGGATCAACACG